>VFZQ01000953.1 GCA_016871135.1 Acidobacteriota bacterium
ACCACGGTGATGGACTTCTGGAAGCCGCTCGCCAAGCGGGATCGAAGCGACGCCGAGTATTTGCAGATCGCGCGCTGGGTCACCGTCGGGTGGGGCGCGGTGCTGATGACGATCGCGATACTGGCGCGCGAAGTGAAGTCGGTGTTGGAATACGGACTCGGTATCGCGTCGATCGTCTACGGCGCGCTGCTCGGCACATTCCTTCTGGGCGTGCTGACCAAACGTGTCGGCGAGCGTGCGGCGATGTGCGGCATGGCTGTCGGAATCGTGATGAATCTCTATTTGAAGCTGGGCACCAACGTTGCCTGGACCTGGTATGTACTGATCGGCACGGCCGCGACGTTCCTTGTCGCGCTGGCGGTTTCATTCGTCGTTAAGGAGAGGGAATGTCTGAGCTAAAACGTGATCTGGGCGTCTGGGGCGCCGCGGCGATTGTTGTCGGCACCGTCATCGGCAGCGGAATTTTTCTTGTGCCCAAGTCCATGGTGCAAAATGTCGGAACGCCGAATATGGTGATCTTCGTGTTCATCTTCGGCGGTCTGCTTTCGCTGGCGGGCGCGTTGACCTACGCTGAGTTGGCCTCGGCGATGCCCGAAGCCGGCGGCGAGTACGTTTATTTGCGTGAGGCCTACGGTCCGTTTTTCGCCTTCCTGTATGGATGGACACAACTCCTGGTTGCAAAGAGCGGTTCGGTGGCAACGCTCGCAACGGCCTTCTTCACCTACATGGCTAATTTCTACCCGGCGCTGGAGTCGGTGTTGACGACCATCGGTCCGGTTCCGATCAAGAGCGGTCAGGTATTTGCCATGTGCGTCATCGCGCTGCTCGGCTGGCTGAATTACTTCGGCGTAAAGGTGGGCGGCAATGTACAGATCGTCGTGACAATCGTGAAAGTCGGCCTGATTGCGTTGTTGATTGTCGTTGGGTTCACGTTTCCCGCGGGTGACTTCGCGAATCTGTCGACCTCGGTTCCGGCGCCCGGCGGCGTTGCCGGCTTTTTCGCGGCGCTGGTCGCGGCCTTGTGGGCCTACGACGGTTGGAACAACGTGAGCATGGTTTCCTCGGAGGTGAAGGAACCGCAGAGAAACCTGCCGCGGGCTCTGATCTACGGAACGCTAGGCGTTATGATCATCTATTTGCTGGCGACCCTCGCCTACTTCTATGTCCTCCCCGCCGAGGGTGTGGCCGCCAGCGAACGCGTCGCCGCCGAGATGATGCGGCGGGTGTGGGGCTCAGGCGGCGCGGCGGTGGTATCGGTGGCGGCGATGATCTCCATATTCGCCGCGTTGAACGGATCGATCCTCACCGGCGCGCGCGTGCCGTATGCAATGGCCAGGGATGGACTCTTCGCAAAAGCGATCGGCGAGGTACACCCGAAACACTTCACTCCGGCAAACTCCATCGCCGCGTTAACCGCGTGGTCGATGGTGCTGGTGCTTGCTAGCGGCAATTACGATGAGCTATTTACCTACGTTATCTTCGCGTCTTGGATCTTATATGGCATGGCGACGGCTTCGGTGTTGGTTTTGCGGAAAAAGCGCCCGGATCTCCCCCGGCCATACAAGACCCTTGGCTATCCCGCCGTTCCGATTGTCTTTGTCCTGGTCGCAATTGCGCTGCTGCTTTCGACGTTGCTTAAGTCACCGCGCGAAAGTCTAATGGGGCTGGTCATTATGGCTGCCGGTATTCCGTTTTATTTACACTGGAATTCCAAACGCCGGACATGATATTCTCAGTATGACCGGGTCGGCGGGCTGTCCTGAGATGACGCTGTTCTGCAATCCGAACAGACTTAGTCATTCGCCGGTCGATGGATGCGGACAGAAGTATAGAAATTGGCCCGAAAACGACACTCTGTTCTGATTTCAGAAATCGGAGTAGCGAAACGGAAACACTAAGCGAAGGATCATACGATGGACGTTACTAAAATACTCGAACAATTGCGGGAAGAGCGCGATCAGCTCGAAGCTGCGATTATTACGCTCGAACGGCTCGCTGTGGGCCGCACAAAGCGCCGGGGCCGTCCGCCAACGTGGATGGTGGAAGCGCGCAAACGAGCCAGTAGTGGGGACGATTCAGAAAAGAGTGCTGGAAAGGGAAGTAGCGACTAATTACCGGTCGCATTTTTCCACTTGCGTCAAGGCGAAG
>VFZQ01000954.1 GCA_016871135.1 Acidobacteriota bacterium
AAGAGGCGATAAACGCTTGGGACCGCGCCGTGAAGGCGTGGCAGGTTTCATCGGCCGCCGATCGCGAGAACCTCGACATCAACAAGCTGCAGAAGAAGTTGGAAGGCGCCAAGAAGAGCCTGGCGAAAGAGTCGACGACACCGCGGGGCGGCAAGCAGCAATAAATGGCGGGCGAGGCGGCGCAATCGAACGCGCAAGTCGATATCGCGGTTCTCGACGACGACCTCGACTTCCGCAACTACATGGAGGACGTACTGAAGGACGAGGGCGTCTATTCGGTACGTACGTTTGCGCATCCCGACGACCTCTTCGCCGCGGCCGAGCAGCAGGTCCCCGACATTGTTTTGCTCGACATGAAGATGGGCGAGTTCAAGGGCGACATCGTGCTTGAGCAGTTGCAGATACGATGGCCGGGCATCTGCGTGATTGTTGTTACCGGATATCCCTCGTTCGAGGACATGCGCGCGACGTTTAAGCTCAACGTCTTCGACTACATGACCAAGCCGTTTTCGCTGGCTCAACTGCGGCAGGTGCTGAAGAACGCCGTCGAAACCAGGGACCTGGGGAAGACGCCGCAAGACCGGTTGCGCGAGCGGCTGGGCCATCGCATAAAAGTGTTGCGTGTTGAACGCGATTGGTCGCTGAAGGATTTGGCGGCGTCGACCAAGCTCAGCGTTTCGCAGATCAGCGCGATCGAACGCGGCACACATCTGCCGTCGATGGAGTCGCTGCTGGCGATCTCGAAGGCGTTCGATAAGCGCGCAAGCGAAATCTTGCAATCAATAGACTTCTAGCGCTCTCTGCGCCCTCTCGCAATACGCGAAGAACTCATCGCGCTGGGCGGCCGTTGCGAACGGCAGATTCGCGTTCTTGTAGTATTCGACCTCGGCGCGCCAGCGCTTTGCGTAAGCTTCGCGGGCGGCGCGAACCATCGCCGGCTTGCCATCGAGCAGCACGTATAGTGGATTCGTATGGCCGAGTATGTCGGGCTCGCCCTCTTCCTTGCGAGCAGTGGTGCGTGCGGCGAACCAAGCGCTTTCCGTACCCGCGGTTGCGGTGACCGACAGCGATCGCTTTGCGCCATCGCCCTTGATTGTCGCGACGACCACGCCATTGCGGACGATTTCAATCGACTCCAACGGCCGCCAGAACGACGCTGTCGCGGAGAGCGTTTCGCCGTTGCGCGTCAGTTCGACGAGCGGGCCGTTCGACACAACCACTTCACCGCGCCGCACGCCTTCGGCCCACGTTTCGTAGGCCGACGCTGATGGGCGCCCCTTCACCAACGCACGCTCCGGGCCCAATAACGGCAGCCATTTCGGCCACGGCACGGAGCGGCCGAGCGGCACCGGGAAATCGCTGCCCGCGATGCCGGTGACGACAAAGCCGGCGTTGAGGAGTTCGTACCACTCTGTAGTCCATAGTTTGCCGAACTGGAAGACTTCGAGAAAGTCGAGGTTGCCGAGCGCGAGGTCCATCGGCAAGGTGGAGTGTGTCATCGATCCGTGGAAGTGCGCGAACCCGCGGAGCGCGCCAACTCTCTTGCCGCGATCGAACAAGAGCGCGGGAAAAGGAGAGGCGTTTGGCTCGTTCGCGTACATCGAGCCGACGCTCAACGGCCGCACGAGTTCGCGACCGCCGAGCAGATTGATGTGGCCGTAGTATTCGGCGCGCGACTCCTGCCCGGAGCGGATCGAGTAGCCCGGCATCTTCGCCTCCGCTTGCGGCCCGAAGCCATACTGCGGCGCGGCGTCGATCTGCCGCTGCAACTGCAGGAACATGCCGACGGAGAGATCCTCGGCCGCGAGCAACTTCAAGAAAGCGCGGTCGTCGGCGGGTTGGCGCGGGAGATGGATGTGATCGTCGGCGGAGATCCAATCGCCGGCGGCCCAGCGCTTCATCGGCAGTGTGACCCGCCGCGTCTCGCCGGCTTTCAACGTAAACGTAGCGGAGGCCGGTTCGTACAATGTCCCGCGAAACGCTTCGATCTTGTAGTCGCCGGCGGGCAGCGTGAAAGTTGCGTTGCCATCGAGCAGGTAGAAGTGCGATTGCTCGTTGTTGACGAGTTCGATCGTGCGCGGATCGGGCTTCGCGCGCCACATGGTGTCGCGGTAGAAGAGGTCGATTTTCAGCGGCAGAATGGCGT
>VFZQ01000955.1 GCA_016871135.1 Acidobacteriota bacterium
AAGCAACTCCACACACACTGGCTGGCGGAGCAGCTTGTGCAATGCGACAGGTTTGGCGGGGTCGCCCCAGGCTTCAATGTGATAGCGATAGAGGCGCGAGATCCCTTCATTGGCTTCAATCGAAGCGATGACAAGTGCGTCCTCTCCGAGGGGCGTCGACAGGATCATTCGCCGGTTTTCTTGTGTGTACATTTAAGCGTAGCCCCCGCTGACGTTCAGAAACGCGTAATCGAGATCCAACATCCCTCAAAAATTACGAAGTAGCTCGTTCTGTGTTCATCTCTTGCGGAGCCTGTCCCCCTTTGCGCTTGAACTTGAAATCGGAGCCTGCGATCGCGCCAGCGTAAGTTCGTTTACTATGTTGCGTTTCGTAGCTGAATGTTACCGTGCCACTGCTAATACTGCCGTCCTCGAAAGAAACTTCGCCGCCTTGGCGTCCGGCTCCCTACGCTTTCCACGTAGCTGATGCCGGCCGTGATCGAAGTCTCCTTGCCGGACTCCATTGTATGCCAGCGAGCGATCATTTTCCGATGCAGAACGTTGAAAAGATGCGATTCAGAATATCGTCGGCGGTAGTCTTGCCAGTGATGGCATCGAGCGGGTGCAGCGCGCCGTAGAGATCGAGCAGCAGCATCTCGTGAGGTATGTCTTCGTCGACGGCTGTTTCGGCGGCCCGCAGCGCGCCGGCGCATTCAGCCAGCAACTGACTTTGGCGCAGAGAGGTGATGAAGCCAAACTCGTCCTCGCTGGCGGCCGCGCGGCCGATAGCGTCGAGGATAGCGGCCTTCAGTTCTTCGATGCCCGCGCCGGTGGCGGCGGAAACGGGGATCGCGTCTTGCGGGGCGTGGAATTCGGGGAGGTCGGATTTGTTCGCGATGATGAGGCGGCGGCCTTGGGCTTGTTGGAGAATGCTCTCGTCTTGCAGAGTCGATGCGACCGAGCCATCGAGGACGACGAGAGTGAGATCGGCGTCGGCCATGGCGCGGAGCGATCGTTCGATGCCCAGCGATTCGACGGGGTCCGACCCTTCGCGGATGCCGGCGGTGTCGACGAAACGCACGGGCACGCCTTCGATAGACGCGGTTTCGCTGACGGTGTCGCGCGTGGTGCCGGGGATATCGGTGACGATGGCGCGGTCCTGTTCCAGCAAGCGATTGAAGAGCGAACTCTTCCCAACGTTGGGGCGGCCGGCGATGGCGAGCGTCACGCCGTTGTGCACCAGACGCCCGTAGGCGAAACTGGCGGCGAGCTTCTCGATGCCCTTCAAGAGCGGCGCGATACGGCGGTGGAGTTCCTCGGGAGGAGCGACGGAAACGTCGTCATCGGCAAAGTCGATACCGGCTTCAAGCAACGCGATACATTCGATCAACTGCGCCTTCCAGGGCGCGAGCATCTTCGCGACCGAGCCCTCCACCTGGCGCGCGGCGACGCGGGCTTGATAGAGCGTGGTGGCGTCGATTAGATCGCGCACGGCTTCGGCTTGGGGGAGATCGATGCGGCCGTTGACGAAGGCACGCAAGGTGAACTCGCCGGGCTCGGCGAGGCGCGCGCCGCAGCTACAGGCGCGCTCGACGCAGAATCGCAGGATGACCGGAGAGCCGTGACAGGAAATTTCGACAACGTCTTCGCCGGTGTAGGAGCGCGGGGATTGGAAGCGCGAGATGACGACTTGATCGACGACGTTTTCGCCGGCGTCGATGAGACGGCCGACCCGCTTGCCTCTTACGAATTTGGCGGCGACTTCGAAGGCGCTGTCACCGGATAACCGCACGACGCCAAGACCTCCGCGGCCGGGCGGTGTGGCGATCGCGACGATGGTTTCCACTTTATGTGTTGCGCGGACGCGGACCGCGCCGGCGTTCAGGCGGGCCACCGCGATCCCGTCCGCCACGTCCGCCACGGAATCCGCCGCGATCTCTGCGGTCGCGATCACTCGGCTCGTCGTCGCGGCGCGGCCGCGGCGCGGGCTTCAACACGATGTTGGCCGGCACGGGCATGTCGGAGCGGTAGATGACAACCTGCCGCGTTGGACCGGCGCCAAAACTCTCGCTCTTCACTTCCGGCTCATCGCGCAGCGCGAGGTGCAAGATGCGGCGTTCGCGGCTGGTCATCGGATTGAACTGGAAATACTGGCCGGTCTTG
>VFZQ01000956.1 GCA_016871135.1 Acidobacteriota bacterium
GGATGTCTTCCCTCATCCAGGCAATCGCCGAAAGCCTCCCCTTCCAGTACGCAAAATGATCACCCAACGCCACCTATCCCGACGCACGCTGCTTCGCGGTCTCGGCACCGCGATCGCGCTACCGATGTTCGATGCGATGACGCCCGCGATGGCCGCGCCCGCGCGCAGCGGCCCGGCGCCGCTGCGGATGGCGTTCACGTATGTGCCCAACGGCATCATCATGGAGAACTGGACGCCGGCGGCCGACGGTAACGCGTTTGAGTTCTCGCGCATCATGAAGCCGCTCGCGCCGTTCCGCGAAAAGATGCTGGTGCTCTCCGGACTCACGCACAATAACGGCCGTGCGCTGGGCGACGGTCCCGGCGATCACGCCCGCGCGGCGGCGAGTTTTCTCACCGGCGCGCATCCGCGCAAGACGGCGGGCGCCGATATCAAGAACGGCGTGTCGGCCGATCAGATCGCCGCGATCACACTCGGCAACCGCACGCGCTTTGCGTCGATCGAACTCGGCATCGAGCACGGCCGCATCGTAGGTAACTGCGACTCCGGCTACTCGTGCGCGTATTCGAATTCCATTTCGTGGCGCTCGGAAGCAACGCCAATGCCGCCCGAAGTCAATCCGAAACTTGTGTTCGAACGGCTTTTCGGCAACGGCGATGTGGCCGAAACCGCGGCGTCGCGGGCAATGCGCAAGTCGATTCTCGACTACGTGCGTGAAGACGCCGCCACGTTGCAGTCGTCTCTTGGTGTTTCCGATAAGCGCAAGCTCGACGAGTACCTCACCAGCGTTCGTGAAATTGAGAAACGCATTGAAGCCTCCGCGAACACCGTCGGTTCAACGGATGCGCCTTCGCTTGAGAAACCGGAAGGCATCCCGGTTGATTTCGAAGAACACGTGCAGCTGATGTTCGATTTGCAGACGGTCGCGTTCCAGACCGATTCGACGCGCATCTCGACGTTCATGATCGGCCGCGAGGGATCAAACAATACCTATCGCCAGATCGGCGTGCCCGATGCACACCACGGCATCTCGCATCATCGCGGCGAGGCGGAAAAGATCGAAAAGCTGACGAAGATCAACGAGCACCATCTGGTTCAATTCGCTAAGTGGATTGAAAAGCTGTCGAAGATTCAGGACGGCGACGGCTCGCTGCTCGATCACTCGATGATCGTTTATGGCTCGGGCCTTTCCGACGGCAATCGCCATCATCATCACGATCTGCCGATCGTCATCGCCGGCGGCGCTAACAAGTCGCTCTCGATGGGCCGGCACGTGCGCTATGCCAAGGACACGCCGTTGACGAATCTTTACGTTTCGCTGCTTGACCGGTTTGGGGTCAAGCCGGAAACGCTGGGCGATTCGAATGGGCGGTTGACGGACCTCTAGGCTCGATGTGACATTTTCCGAGCTAGCTCGAAAGGTCGATGATCGATTTCGATTCGATGACCTGAAGAGCCAGGCGATTGAGCCGAGCGGCCAGTCGACGGACTCGGACTTCTACTTTGGATTTGTATTGTGGGCGATGCTGGCCGGCATGCCGGAGGCGACCGAAGCTCGAGTGGCATCGGCGCTCTTCGCGGCAATCGGAGTGCTCGCCTATCGGTGGGTACGGGCCCGGTGCGGATTGGCCATCCGCCCGCCATGGATGCTCCTTGCCGTGCAAATGGCCTTAATGCTTGCCCTGGGCGCACCAATCTTTTTCTTCGCGAGTCCGAAGACGGCCTGGCCGGTCTACAACAACGTCTTCGTTCCGGCGATGGGTGTTTCGGCGCTGTGCCTCGCCGTCTCCGCCGCCATCGCCAGAGCGCTGTTTCAGCGACTGCGCGCCGGATCAAGATACGGAACATACCTAACGAAAACCGAGTTGTTTCAAGGCCGCGAGTATCGCAACGAGCACGGATCCGCCTTCTTTTGGCAATGCGTTGCCAGCGTCGCCGGACGTCCGGTTTTGTTGTTGTTACCAACGGCGTTGGTCACGCTGATTTGTCCCGAATGGCTGGTCCATTACGCAGCAGCCGGAGTGTTGGCGGTCACGGTGGCGTATCGGATCGGCGCGGGAATCGACGCGCGGCTCGATGTAATCGGTGAAGTGTATGTTGGACGATTCTTGCGTGGCGCGGCGGTCCTGGTTTCGAT
>VFZQ01000957.1 GCA_016871135.1 Acidobacteriota bacterium
CCCGCGCTGGTGCCGGATGGAAAGACCGTGCTCACGCACTGCAACGCCGGCGCGCTGGCGACGGCGGGCTACGGCACCGCGCTCGGCGTCATCCGCGCGGCGGTGGAAAGCGGCAAGTCGATCGACGTCTTCGCGGACGAAACCCGCCCGTGGCTGCAAGGCGCGCGCCTGACCGCGTGGGAACTGCAGCAGGACAACATTCCGACGACCCTCATCACCGACAATATGGCCGGGCACTTCCTGCGCTCGGGCCGCATCGGCTGCGTTGTCGTCGGCGCCGACCGCATCGCCGCCAACGGCGATGTCGCCAACAAAATCGGAACGTACTCGGTCGCCGTGCTGGCCAAGGAAAACGGCGTGCCGTTCTACGTCGCCGCGCCGATCTCGACGCTCGATCTCACGCTCGCGGGCGGCGAGCAGATCCCGATCGAAGAACGCGCCGCCTCGGAGGTCACCGGCGTCCATGGTGTGCCGATCGCGCCCGACGGAATCGCCGTCAAGAACCCCGCCTTCGACGTAACCCCGAACCGTTATGTCACCGCCATTATCACGGAGCGGGGCGTCGCTCGCGCGCCGTTCACCGAAAGCCTCGCGCAACTGGCCAAATAAGGAGTCCGCATGATTCGTCCGATCTTCTTCGCGCTCGCGATCGCTGTTTGCATCACCGCGCAGACGCCCCCCACGCCCGATCCCGCCAAACGGCCGCTGCGCACGCCCCCGCCCACTCGCGACCCCTTCACGCCCGGCTACGTCAAGAAGACCGAACTGCCGGACGGCGCCGTCGCGCCCATCAATAAGAACGGCAACTTCCTGCTCGGCCCGACGCACAACCCCGCGCCGGAATCTATCGCGAAAGACGACGTGCCCAAGGGCGAAATCATCGAGTTCACGATGGAATCGACCGACAGTAAGTTCTACCCCGGTATCGCGCGCGAACCCGGCACCTTTGGCCAGCCCGATCCGAACAACCCCGGCCGTCTGCTGGTCAAGAGCGGCCCCAAGCCGTACACGCGGAAAGTCGCCGTCTACGTGCCCAAGCAGTATAAGCCCGGCACGGTGGCGCCGTTCATCGTCGGCGCCGACGGCCCGGACCGAATGCTCTTCACCGTGCTTGATAATCTCATCGCACAGAAGCGCGTACCCGCGCAGATCGCAATTTCGATCGGCAACGGCAGCGGCGACGCGCAAGGCAGCCAACGCGGCCTCGAGTACGACACGATGTCCGGCAAATACGCCGAGTTCGTCGAAGCCGAAGTGCTTCCGCTCGTCGAAGCCAAAGCCAAGGTGAAGTTGACCAAAGACCCTAACGCGCGCGCCACGATGGGCGGCAGTTCCGGCGGTTCGGCCGCGATGATCATGGCCTGGTACCACCCCGAGTTGTACCGCCGCGTGCTGACGTATTCCGGCACGTACGTCTATCAGCAATGGCCGTACGACGAGAAGACTCCGCACGGTGCCTGGGACTTCCACGAAACCCTGATTCCCAACACGCCCCGCAAGCCGCTCCGCATCTGGCTCGAAATCAGCGACCGCGACAACCTCATCACCCGCGACGCCTATCACGACTGGGTTCTAGCGAATGAGCGCATGGCCAAAGTGCTCGCCGAAAAGGGCTACACGTATCAATACAACTTCGTGCGCAATGCGGGTCACACCGATCGCGCCGTGAAGGCGCAGACGCTCCCACAGGCCCTCGAGTGGTTGTGGCACGGCTACAAAGCTAAGACGAAGTAGAGTCGAGGCGCGGATTCTCGCGCAACGTCAGGGTGTTCAGTTCTCTCAGCTTGCTCAAACTCTTCGGCAGTTGATGGAACGACGGATTCTCGCTGACGTTCAGATACTTGAGCTTCGACAACTCGCCGATCGATTCCGGAAGACTTTCGAAATCGGATTCCGCCAGTACCAACGTCTCTAAACCGCTCAACCGGCCGATCCCTTCCGGAACAACGCCGAACCGGCCACCGTGCAGGATCAACGACTTCAGTTGCGTGAGGGTAAACAACCCCTCCGGCCACTCAATCAGCTTGCCGGGGCTCGCCCAGATCGACAGCGCCTCAATGTTTCGGCAAGCCTCAAACTCAAGCTTGTCGAAAAAGCTTGGCTAGCCGAAGCTTAAAGCTGGGAACCGGCGC
>VFZQ01000958.1 GCA_016871135.1 Acidobacteriota bacterium
CAGGATCCGAACTGGCGGCTGCAAACTAACGCGCAGACGAAGACCTACCGGGTCGAGAAAAAGGAAGGTCAGGGTTGGGCTAAGGTCGCCGAGTTTGTGATTCAGCCGGGCGCATGCGCGGTGAAGGAGACCGAGTTGAAGGCGCCGCCAGAGCCGAGCGCGGAGGCCGAAGCGGCGAAGCCCGCGACCGACGCCGTCGAAGTTTTCCAGATTGGCGGGCCTCGAACGCCGCCGTCGAAGCCAAAGCCGGCGACGAAGAAAGCCGCGCCGAAGAAGAAGTGAGTACGGCGATCGAATTGGAAGTTTTTCGTCATTTGCTCGTGTCGATCGCCGAGGAGATGGGTACTGTGCTGCGGCGGACTTCCTACTCGTCGAACATCAAGGAGCGGCGCGATTATTCGTGCGCGGTTTACGATGCCGCGGGCAAGACCGTGGCGATGGGCGATCACATGCCGGTGCATCTTGGCGCGATGCCACTTTCGGTCGCGGCCGCGATTGAAGACTGCCGGCCAGGGCCGGGCGACGTAGTGATTGTCAACGACCCGTTTCGCGGCGGCACGCACCTACCCGACATTACAGCCGTAGCGGGCGTGTTTGCCAAGCACTCGAAGAAGCCGGCGTTCTATGTGGCGTCGCGAGCGCATCACGCCGATGTCGGCGGAATGAGTCCGGGGTCGATGCCGCTGGCGCGCGAGATCTATCAAGAGGGCCTGCGCATTCCGCCGATCAAGCTAATTCGCAGTGGAGCGATGGACGAGGCGCTGTTGGGATTGATCTTGTCGAACGTACGAACGCAGGAAGAGCGGCGCGGCGATCTGGTGGCGCAGTGTCGTTCGCTAGAGCGAGGCGCGGCGCGATTGAGGGAGTTGATCGCGCGATACGGGATCGTGCGCGTGGAGCGCAACATGGCGGACCTGCAGGACTACTCCGAGCGCATGATGCGCGCGGCGCTGGCGCCGCTGCAAGATGGGACTTATCGTTTCGCCGATTGCCTGGACAACGACGGGATCGGCGACGAACCGTTGTGGATACGCGTGGCGTTGACGATTCGCGGCGATTCAGCGGTCGTCGATTTCACGGGCACCGATCCTCAGGCTGCGGGGCCGGTGAATGCGAATTACGCCGTGGCGGTGTCCGCGGTGATGTACGTATTTCGCTGTTTGATTTCCGAAGACGTTCCTTACAATGAAGGCCTCCTGCGGCCAATTCGGTTGATTGTGCCCGAAGGCACGTTGGTCAGCGCTCTGCCGCCGGCGGCGATGGCCGCAGGTAATGTGGAGACCTCGCAGCGGATTACCGATACGCTATTAGGCGCGATGGCGCAAGCCGTGCCGGATCGTATTCCGGCGGCGTCGTGCGGGACGATGAACAACCTGAGCTTCGGCGGCGTCGATCCCAGGACGGGCAAGGCGTTCGCCTACTACGAGACAATCGCGGGCGGTATGGGCGCGGGGCCGCGTTTCGACGGACATTCGGCGACGCACACACACATGACGAACAGTTGGAACACCCCGGCTGAGGCGTTTGAGCATCAGTATCCTGTGGTCGTTCGGCGGTATCGGATACGCGACGGATCGGGCGGCGCGGGAGCGAGGCGCGGCGGCGACGGGATCGTACGCGAGTTGGAGTTTCGCGGCGATGCCGAGGTGACGGTGCTGGCGGATCGGCGAGAGCGCGGCCCGTACGGACTTTGTGGAGGCGAGCGGGGCGCGGCTGGAGCGAATCTTGTCGATGGTGCCGGGGCGGTCGCAAAGTTCCGGAAGGAGTTGAAGGCGGGACAACGCGTGGTGGTGGAGTCGCCCGGGGGCGGTGGACACGGGCTGTTATCATAGGAAGGAGCCGAAGTGAGCGCCATCCCCTCCCAAGATCCTGTAGCCATGGCGCCGTCCAAGCGCAATCAGTTTAAGGGAAACATCATGGTTGTCGGCTGCACCGTTCTGGGCGCGGCGGCGCAAATGTTGATTAAGCGCGGTACGGCGACACTTGGGCCGTTGGTCGATTCCGCGGCGGGGAATTTCGTTTCGCAAGTGCCGGCGATTGCATGGGCGATTCTCTCGAACCTTCCGCTGTTCGGTGGACTGGCCTGTTATGGGCTATCGACGATGCTCCTTGTACGGGCGCTA
>VFZQ01000959.1 GCA_016871135.1 Acidobacteriota bacterium
TGCTGAACCGTGTGGCCGAAGACGGCGTGTTGATTGAATTCTTCCGCCGCCCGCATACGCGATTCGGCACGACGTACCGGATCATCAACCTCATCGCAATCCTCCAAGCGCTGACGATCATAGGGAGTCTCGGCGACGTCTATCTGCTGGGTGAAACGTACGCGTTCGGTGTTGTGTGGAGTCTGTTTCTGAAATCCATCGGCGTGCTGGCGCTGCGTTTCCAACGCGACGATCAGGAATACAAGACGCCCATTAACCCGCGCATCGCTGGACGTGAACTGCCGATCGGACTTGGCGTCACCGTGATGATGTTGTTCATGGTCGCGATCTCCAATCTGTTCACCAAGAAGATCGCGACGATTTATGGCGTAACGTTCACCGTGCTGCTTTTTGCGCTCTTTCTAGTCTCCGAGCGCATCAACAAGAAGCTGGCCAGCCAAAAGCGGGGCCTGGAAGAGTTCAACCTCGATCATCAGCCGCAGGTGGACGCCGCTGCGTTGAAAGCGCGCCCGGGTTGCGTGCTCGTCGCGGTGCGCGACTACAACAACATGGAGCACTTGAAGCGCGTGCTCGAAAAAACGAATCTGCGGCGGCATGATGTCGTCGTGATGACGGTGCACCCGATATCCGCCGGAGCGGGCGAGTTCGACTTGCAGAACGAGCAACTCTTTGGCAGTTATGAACAAGAGTTGTTCACGCGCGTGGTGTCGTTGGCGGAAAAAGAGGGCAAGCCCGTCGAACTGCTCATTCTGCCGGCCACCGATCCGTTTCAAGCGATGATTCAGGCGGCCGCGACGATGAAGGTGTCGCGGCTGGTGACCGGAATTTCGACGCGCATGGCGAGCGAGGAACTGGCGCGGCGCATCGGCCTGGCGTGGGAGAGACTACCCGAACCGCGCCATCCGTTTTCGCTCGAGATCATCAGTCCGGACCGGCCTTCGAGCTTCATCAACCTCGGGCCGCATCCGCCACGATTGTGGCCGGAGGACGTGGAGCGAGTGCACGATATTTGGCTCGATCTAACGGAAAAGCAGGGCCTGGGATCGAAGTTACATCATCGCGATGTTGTGGGCGTGGCGCTGCGGCGCATGGAAGCGGAACTGGCGTCGCCCGAGCATAAGGAAGCGATTCTGGAGCTGATTCGCGAGGAGATGAAGCGGGGGTAGGGGCCACTGTGCGGCCCGTCGAACGACGTTCCGTTGAAGGAGTTTTGAGGTCCCGCGACCGCTGCTCCCTGAGGGGCGCGGCGAGCTCGCTTACTCCGCCGCCTTCGCTTCGGCTGCCTTATCCTTCATCAGCTTCAACTCACGCTTGGTGGGGGGCACGACGCAGTCCAGAAAGTCATGCTCCTTGTAACAGGAACAGCACCGCACCTTGGCGGGCTTCTCATCCACAATTGACACACAGGCGTGATTGGTGACCCGTTTGCACTTGATGCAGTGGTCATCCACGATGTCGCCAAGCCGCAACTCTCGCATTCAGCGCAAGTATATCATTCCGACTATGGCCGCGCCGCCAATCACGAGGAGCGAGTCGACCTTCTTCGATGCGAGTACGGTCAGCGCCACGGCCGCGATGCAGGCTCCCAGCGTTGTCGTGATCGCATCTTGCGCGATGGGAATTGCGTTGGCGAGCATCAAGCCCGCCGCGGCCGCTGTGAGGCCTTTGATCGCCCCTTGCCATCGCGGCCGTTCGGTGCGGCCTTGCAGGACGCGAAGGAACAGGATGGCGAGAAACGCCGGCGAGATAATGGCGAGATATCCCACGATCGCGCCGGGCGTTCCGGCGATGTAGTAGCCGACGCTGATGACATACGTCGCGTTCGGACCGGGGCCCAAGCGTCCGATGGCCACGGCCTTCGATAGCTGCTGATCGGTGATGAGTTTGCGTTCGACGACGAACTCTTCGCGGATGACGGGGAGCGTCGTGCCGCCGGTGAAAGTCGTCGCGGTGGCCTTCAGCAGCAGAAGGTAGAGCAGGAATAGATTCATTCTTGCCACCACATCGCGCCGGCCGCGGCGGCGGCGAGCAGGATCACAATCGGGGAAGCTAAGGATTGACCCATCAGCACGAAGCCGGCGACAAAGAGCGCCCACGCGATGGCGCGCGAGCGCAGCGGCG
>VFZQ01000960.1 GCA_016871135.1 Acidobacteriota bacterium
CGCATCAAACGAAGAGTTCCGCGATCTCGTCGTCCATCACCATCTCGGTTGCGCCCAGCGAATCGACGTAGCGATACGCGCGCTTTGAGGGAGTGTTCGTAATCGCCTTGCGCCAATCGATGCCCAGTGCCGAGTAGATCGACGCGTAGATGTTCTCGGTCTTGATCTGGTGCTTCGCGTACTTCCAACCCGATTCGATTACGTGCTCGCCCGCGGCGTCGGTCTTGCCGATGATTCGCCCGCCCTTCACGCCGCCGCCCGCCAACATCGAAACGTATGCGAGGTTGTAGTGATGCCTTCCGGCAATGCCGTTCAGCGCGCCCGGAACGCGGCCGAATTCGGTGATCATGACGACCATCGTTTCGTCGAGCAGCGTCTTGCCCTTCTCCCGCGGCGACGGCTCGGCCGACAGATCGCGCAATAGCGCGGCCATTGCGCGGTCGAATTCGTTACATCGAATGTAGTGGTTCGATTTCACCGCGTGATTGTAGATGTTGCGGTGGTGATCCCAGTCCGGATGCGTAATGTGGATGTAGCGCGTACCCGCGTCAGACTTCACCGCGTTGCGTGCGAATAGGCAGCCCAGGCCGACTGAGTTGTCGCCATACCGCGCGATCTCCTCCTTCGACATCTGAAATGCCGCGGGCCAGCGCGGATCGCCGAGGATCCGATACGCCGAGCGTTGAAAATCGCGGAACGAACCGAATTTCCGATCTCGACCGCCGCGCGCCGTGGCCAGCGCGTCGTCAAGCTTGGAAAGCAGCGTGTAGCGCTCTTCGAGCAGCGCCATCGCTTCTTTACTGCCCGGCGCCGCGGCCGATCCTTCCTTCAAATTCACATCGAGCACCGAGTACTTCGGCGGCAGGAATCCGGTCGATAACGCGCCGCAGCCGGAGGTATCGAGATTGCAACCGATGTAGGTCGGAAACGTGTCTTGCTCGCGCCGGAGATTTTCAAACTCGTAGCTAATCACCGAACCAACGGATGGAATCTCGGCAGCCTGCGCGGGGTTCAGCGGACGTCCCGCCTGGTTGTAATACTGCCCGCGGAAATGAACGACCTCGTGGCTCTTCATCGAGCGTACGACGGTGACTTTATCCATCTCCTTCGACATCTCCGGAAACAACCGGTACGGCAGATAGAGATCGTTGCGTACGTGCCGCACATCGAAGTCTTTCTGCGTGCCGGCGTTTTCCTTGAAGTCGAACGAATCGATGTGGCTGAGCGCGCCGGCCAACTCGATCACGATGCAATAACGCGCGGTGCCGCGCGGGTTCGATCTTCCGGCGGCCTGCACTTTTACCGGCATCATCGATTGCGATGCGAACGCTCCTAGTAAGCCGTAGCCGCCCGTGCGCAGTATCTCGCGGCGAGTGGAGAAGAGATCGGAGACTCGTTTATCCATGATGCGCCTCTCAGTAGTTGAACAGGAACTCGGGCGAATTCAGCAGCGCCCATTGCAAATTCTCCGCGCCGCGCTGGCGATTTGCCGCAAGCGCTTCAAGGCCGATCTTTAACTCCGGCGCCGACGGCTTGCGCGAGATCGTGTGCAGATAGAGTTGCTCGATGAGTGTCTTATCGTCCTTCGATTTTTCGAGTAGCGACGGCAGCAATCCGCCTTTCGAAGCATTCACGCGCTCGGTCACGACCTTCGACTGCATGAGTAACATCGCCTGCAGCGAGTTTGGCGGGCCCTTCTTCGGCATGTCGTCGCGGTTCGATTGGCCAAACGTGCGCATGAAATCCTGCGTATCGTTATCGGCCTTCTTCGGTTCGGACATCTGCATCGCCATTCCGACCTTCTCCGTTCCGCTATTGAACTTGCCCGGCCGGCCCGTGGCGACGGCGATAGCGTCGTGCAACTCCGGCGCGGACAACATGCGCACATACTTGCGTGCGTAGTAAGAGGTATAGCGGTCCTCCCACTGGCCTGGGAAGTTCGACGAGAGCTGGTACGCGCTGGATTTCATGATTGTCCGTACGACGTGGCGCAGGCTGTGTTTGTTGGCGCCAAAATCGTCGGCCATCGCATCGAGCAGCGCGGCGTTGGACGGTTGCACGCTCCACGGCGCGGGCGTCGTTTTGGCGTCGTAACGGCCGAGATCGAAATCGTCAACCGG
>VFZQ01000961.1 GCA_016871135.1 Acidobacteriota bacterium
CGCCGTTTCCAGAACGGCCTTTCGTTCGGCACCGCCTACACGTGGAGCAAATCGCTCAGCGTGCAGGACGATCAAGGTGGATTCGTCGTGGTGGCCGACATCCGGCGCAACTACGGCCCCACATCGTTCGATCGCCGCCAGATGCTGGTGATCAATCACATCTACGAGCTTCCGTTTGGCCCGGGCAAGCAGTACCTGACCTCCGGCCCCGGCCGCTGGATAGCGGGCGGTTGGCAACTCAACGGCATTCTCCGAGCCGTGAGCGGATCCCCATTCAACATCACAGCGGACGCCGGCCCGTGCAATTGCCCGGGCAACGGCCAGTTTGCCGACGTTGCCGGCAAGTACACCAAACTGGGCAACGTAGGCCCCGGCCAGCGCTTCTTCGACACCACGCAGTTCGTCGCGCCCGGCCCGAACCGCTTCGGCAATGCGGGCCGTAACATCGGCCGCGGTCCGGTGCTGGCGAACTATGACTTCTCCGTGTTCCGGACCTTCGACGTTCGCGAGGGTTGGAAGCTCGAGCTGCGCGGCGAGATCTACAACCTGACGAACACACCGCAGTTCGGAAACCCGGTGGGAAACGTCAACGCGGGCAACTTCGGCCAGATCACGGGAACCTTCGCGGGCGCCGGCGAGCGCGAGGTTCAACTCGCTCTGCGGCTGCGATTCTAAGCGGGAGCGCCCGCTTGCAGTGCGTTGGACAATGGATCGCCGCGGGGTACGGTGACTGTGCGGCTCGCGGCGACATTGAAAGATGCGGGGCGAGGCCCTAAGCTGGAAGGTTGGTCTCGGTCCAACACGTTTCGAAAGTCTACCCGCTCTACGCTCGCCCGTCCGATCGTCTCGCGGAGTTGATCCCGCTGATCGGCGAGGCGCGCGTGAAGGAGTTCTGGGCGCTGCGCGACATCAATCTGCGTGTCGAGCCGGGCGAGGTCTTCGCGCTTGTCGGACCGAACGGGAGCGGCAAGTCGACGCTGCTGCAAATTGTAGCGGGCATCATGCAGCCGACGCGCGGCCGTGTTGTGACGACGGGCCGCGTCGCCGCGCTGCTTGAACTCGGCGCGGGCTTTAACCCGGAATTCACGGGCCGTGAAAACGTCTTCCTGAACGGCGAGATCATGGGGCTGTCGCGCGAAGCGGTGGAAGCGAGTTTTCCGAGCGTGGAGGAGTTTGCGGGCATCGGTGAATACATCGACCGCCCGGTGAAAGAGTACTCGAGCGGCATGTACGTGCGCCTGGCGTTCGCCGCCGCGATTCACGTGGATCCGGAAGTGCTGATCGTCGACGAGGCGCTGGCGGTCGGCGATGCAATGTTCGCCAACCGCTGCGTGCGCAAGCTGGAAGAGCTGAAAGAACGCAAGGTCACGATTCTGTTTGTTTCGCACGATCTCGGCATCGTGAAACGCCTGGCTGACCGCGCCGCGCTGATGATGCATGGCCAGGTGGCCGCCCTTGGAACGCCGAACGAAATCGTCAACAAATACGTCGGCCTGGTGCATGAGCTGCAACTGCGGGACACGCCGAGCGAAGTCGGCTCGTACCGTCATGGCGATGGGACGAGCCGCATCGTCGACTTCGCTATCGTCAACAGCCACGGTGAGAAAACGCTGCGTTTACTGAGCGGCGAGCGTGCGACGATCCGGCTGCGCGCCGAGTTCGCGCGCGAATCGAAAGACCCGATGGTTGGCATGTTGATCCGCAACCGGCTCGGCATCGATGTCTATGGCACCAACACGCGGGTTGAAAAACAGGCTCTTGGCGATTTTGCGGCGGGCGATGTTTTCGAGATCGACTTCGCGATCGATTGCCTGTTGAGCCGCGGCGAATATACACTGACGGTTGCCACGCAGCACGCCGATGGCGGCAGTCAGGATTGGGTCGATGACGCTTTATCGTTCGTCGTCATCGATCCGCGCGACACGGCGGGACTCATTCAACTGAACACGGAGATTACATGGCGACGCAATCCGTAATGGATACCTCTTTCTTCGGGCACCCCAAGGGGCTGCGCACGCTCTTCTTCACAGAGATGTGGGAGCGGTTCAGTTACTACGGCAACCGAGCGGTGTTGTTTCTGTACATGACCGCGGCGGTGTCGGCGGGCGGCCTCGGCA
>VFZQ01000962.1 GCA_016871135.1 Acidobacteriota bacterium
CCGAGCGCATGCCCGCTAAGTGATTCACAATGAACCGCTTACCTCGCGCTCCCGCACGAGGTAAACGCTCTTCGCAGTAAACTCCCGCTAGCCGCGAATGCCGTCGAAGGCGGCTTCGATCTCTTTGCGAACGGCTGGGCCGACAGGGACCAAAGGCAGGCGCGGGGAGCCGCCGTAGTAGCCGTTCAAGTCCATTGCATACTTGAGTCCGGGGATGCCGTATTTCACTGTAACGAGCGTCGCAGGCGTCGTAATCCGTTGCTGCCAGTCCAAGCCGGCTTCTTCTTCTCGCATGCGGAAAGCTTCCCAGATCGTCACGCAGGCATACGGCGCGGCATTGGCGAAAGCGAGGACTCCGCCCGTCGCACCCGCGCGAAGCGCCGTAAAAAGCGTTGGTGCATTGCCCGACAAGACTTGGAATCCGGGTTTGACCGAAGCGATCAGGGTCTTGAGTTTGTCGAGATTGCCCGAGCTTTCCTTGATCGCGATTACGTTCGGGTGTTCGCTGAGGCGCAAGACGGCTTCGACGGCGATGTCGACGCCGGTGGCCTGCGGCCAGTTGTAGATCATCACCGGGATCTTGGTCTGATCGGCAACGGCGCGAAAGTAGGTGACCTGGGCGTCGACGTTGTCGAGCAGATTCTTGTAGTAGTGCGGCGTTCGAACCATCGCCGCGACGTAACCCATTTCGGCGGCTCGATTGGTGAGCGCAACGGTTTCGCGAACGCTTTCGACGCCGGTGCCGCACAGCAGTTGCTTCCCGGGTTTTGCGTGCTGCGCGACGGCGGCGAACAAGCCTTGTTTTTCTTCTGGTGTGAGCATCACGCTCTCGCCGGTGGACCCGCACACGACGTATCCGGTCAAGTTGACGCCGTTGAGTTTCTCGATGTTGTGTTTGAGTTTGGCGGGATAGATCTCGCCGTCCGGCGTGAACGGGGTAGCGATGGGTGGGTAGATTCCGGTGAGCTTGAGCATGGGTGCGAATACGAAGGGCGCGGCTTGCGCCGCGCCCCGATTGGTTACAGCGAGTGAGGAGACTAGCCCTTCACGAAGATGATGACGAGGGTGTAGAGCGCCAGCGATTCAATAAAGATCAGGCCAAGCAGACCGAAGCCGCGGATGACAGCGCCGGCGCCGGGGTTGCGGGCGATGCCTTCGGCGACGCCGACGATCGCTTTACCTTGACCGAGCGCGCAGAGGCCCGAGGCGATGGCCATCGAGAAGCCGCCGGTGAGGACGATGCCGCCGCCCTGGTTTGCGCCTTGCGCGAACATCGGCGAGGCGAAGGCGAGGATGATGAATGCGAGCATAAAGAGCTTGCTGTACATGGTTGTTTTTCCTTGTTGGTTGTTAGTAAGTGGCGCGCAGGAGGTGGTTCCAGACAACTCTTGGGAGAGAGTAAGGCTCACGCTGGCGCGTGTCGAGAGAATTTAGTGCTCGTGTGAAACGGCGGCGCCGACGTAGATCATGGTCAGCAACGCAAAGACGTACGCCTGAACGAACGAGACGAAAACGTGGAGGCCCATGAATACGGCCGGTGCGACGAGGTAGGTCAAGCTGATGAAGACCAGCGTGACCTGTTCGCCGGCGAACATGTTGGCGAAGAGGCGAATCGTAAGCGAGATCGGACGCGCCGAGTGGCTGACCAGTTCGATCGGCAGCATCAGGAACTTCATGGCGATGTCGCCAAACGCGCCCAGTCCCATCTGCGGGCCGGTGAACTGTTTCAAGTAGCCGATGCCGCCCTCGATGAACCCTTGGAGATTGTAATAAAGAAACGTCGCGATCGCGATGCCAGCCGGAACATAGGGGAACATCGTCGGCGACTCGAAGACTGGAATCACGCCGATCAAATTACAGAACAGCACGAAGATGAAGATCGAAGTGAAAAACGGCACGTGGCGCTTGTGGTGGTAATGAATATTGTCATGCGCCTGATCTTCGAGGAAGCCGTAAACGGTTTCGAAGATGTGCTGGCCGCCGCCCGGAGATTCGACCGAGAGTTTTGGCCGCAATACTGCGAATAGGACGATGATGATCGCAGCGACCAGGATTTGCATGGTCATAAAGTTCGCCCAGGGGCGGTCGTGCGCGTGTTGGCCAACGGCG
>VFZQ01000963.1 GCA_016871135.1 Acidobacteriota bacterium
CGGAAAGGACTACATGGTAACTGTTTGCATGCCTCAGGAACTGCTCACTGAGCGTGATATTGCCCGCTTAACGGGTCTGTCCGTGGCGTCGGTTCGTCGCTGGCGTCTCATTAAGGCTGGCCCTCCCTACCGGAAGATTGGAGCGGCTGTTCGGTACAAGCCGGAGGAGGTCGCGGCGTGGATTGACTCGCTTCCAGTCGGCGGCCAACACGCGGAGGCCTACTAACGATGCACCGAAACGGGAAAGGCCGCGCGGGTTCAGGATCTCGCACGGCCTTCAAAATTACCTTTGACACCACGATTATAACGCCGACTGGCGGAAGCCTGAAAGGGGCGCGCGATGAGCGGGCCTTCGTCCGGGACGAGGGATTATCCTCCTCGGACCCGCGCGTAAAAGACATCGCCATCGAACTGCTCTACCTCAATTCCGGCGCCCAGTTTGCACGGGGGCGCGTATGAGCCATCCCCGAATCGAAGACCTCAGCTTCGCTGAAGTGTGGGCCGCCCTTGGGGGTGGTCCTCTTCGGGCGGGCCGTGGCCGCGCATTCTGGCGTGGTGGCGACGGCTTCAACGTCTCCATCGACGCCGAGCGGGGGCGATGGTTCGATCACGCCGAGGGCGTCGGCGGCGGCATCGTGACGTTGGTAGAGAAGGCCATCGGCGATGATAGGCGCGCGGCGCTCGATTGGCTGGATCGGCGTTTTGGTACGGGCGGCCTCCCGCACCGAAACCGGTGGGATCGGCGGGGGTGGGCGCAACGGATGCAGCGCGCGCGGGTAACTGCGGCTGCGCTGGCCGAGCGGCGCGACGAGTATTTAATGGACCTTCGGACGGCGTCGGGCCTTCTGCTGGCCGAGTATCACCGACTTGTCCGTTTGTCCGACGCCGAGCGCGACATCGACGCGCTGGCGAAAGCCGAGGACGTTTGGGAGCACCTGGAAGTCATCGCCGGGAGGCGCGAACACTTGCGCGCGGCGACCGGCGGCGAGCTTGTCGCTTATTTCTTGGGGGTGGCGGCATGATTCCATCGAGCCGAGGTACTGAAGCCCTCGCCCGCGACTTGGCGATTAGCCAGGTGACTGCGACGAAGGCGGCAAGTAATCGAACGTGGCCGCTACCGCTCAAGGCGGCGCTGTCGGGCATTGTCGGTGAGTTTGTAGCGCGCGTGCTGCCGACGACTGAGGCCGACCCGGCGGCGCTATTGGTCCAATTTTTGGCGATGTTCGGAAACATTATTGGCCGCACGGCCCATTGGATCGTAGAAGACACCCGGCACTTCTGCAACCTCAACGTCTGTATCGTGGGCGACACGGCGCACGGGCGCAAGGGTACATCCGGGGACCGCGTGCGTGCGGTCTTCAAGGGGCTCGATGAGACTTGGGATGATCGGGTTCGGAGCGGCCTTTCGACCGGGGAGGGCCTTATTTGGTTCGTGCGCGATCCGATCAGCGAGGCCATACCGCAGAAGGAAAAAGGCCGAATCGTCGGATTCGAAGAGATGGTCACTGACCCCGGCGAAACGGATAAGCGGGTTTTGGTTGTGGAGTCCGAGTTCGCCCGCGTGCTCCAAGCCGTGGAGCGTCACGGGAACACGCTCTCCCCTGTTATCCGCGATGCGTGGGACGGCAAGCCGTTAGGAGTCATGACGAAGGCGAAGGCGGCGCAATGCCGGGAACCTCATGTGTCCATCGTGGCGCACGTTACGACCGACGAACTGCGGCGGCTTATGACTGACGTTGCAATCGCCAACGGCTTTGCCAACCGCTTCATGTTCGCCTGCGTTCGGCGGTCCAAGATGCTGCCGCACGGCGGCGACCGCGTTGACCTGCGAGATGTTCGGATCAAAACGCAAAGCGCGATCAATCATGCCCGAAGGACCGAGGAGGTAGCATTCGACGCAGCGGCGAGGGAGTATTGGGCCGCTGCATACGTCGAACTGACAGCCGCGCGGCGGGGGATGTTCGGATCAGTGACGGCGAGGGCCGAGGCGCAAGCCCGGCGCATCGCGTGTCTGTATGCGATCCTCGACGAAAGCCCGTATATCAGGGTTTGGCACCTGGAGGCGGCGCTGGATCTTTGGCGGTACGCCGAGGATTCCGCGCGC
>VFZQ01000964.1 GCA_016871135.1 Acidobacteriota bacterium
ACTCGTGTCAGGGCTTGGTCCTCGTCGGGTTGGATTCTGTTCTTGGCGGAACGTCTTCTAACCCTACCAGGACCTTGCCTCTCTTCTTTCAGAGCCTAATTTGGACAGGCGTGATTCGACATGGTCTTTGCTTTTTTTCGTTCGCAAACGCTCAACGCGTTCGCGAAGCTGAAGGTCGCCGACGCGATTGCCGAAGGCCGCGATCCGGGCGTGAATCAGCGATTCCTGAAAGCCGCGGCGAGCCTTGGGCTGCTGCGTTCGCTCGACGGAGGAGGCTTCGCGCTCACTCCCGTCGGCGAACTGATGCGCACGGGCATTCCGGGATCGATGAACGCCTTCGCGTCGGTCGTCATTTCCGGCGGCCATTTCAAGGCCTGGGAAAACCTCGCCTATTCGGCGCAGACCGAAGGCAACGCGTTTGAACACACGTTTGGTCAAGATGTTTGGGAGTACTTCACAAAGACGCAGCCGGAAGAGGGCGCGCTGTTCAACGGTGCGATGCGCTCGATGAGCGAGAATATGGTGCCGGTCATTCTCGACGCTTATGCCTTGCCGTCGTCAGGCACGGTGGTCGATGTCGGTGGCGGCGTGGGTTCGATGCTCTGCGCGTTTCTGAAGGCGCAGCCCGGGCTGCGCGGAATCGTAATGGATCTGCCGTTCACCGAAGCCGACGGCAACGCGTATATCGCCGCGCAAGGATTGGCCGACCGGTGCTCCTTCGTGGGCGGTAGCTTCTTCGCATCCGTTCCGGCAGGCGGAGATCTGTACACGATGAAGTTCATCTTGCACGACTGGAACGATGAAAAGTCGCTGGCGATCCTGCGAACTATTCACACGGCAATGCCGGCGCACGCGAAGCTGGCGATCTTCGAGGCCGTGGTTCCGGATGACGATGCCATTGCCGGACCGGCGCGCATGATGGATCTCAACATGATGGTGATGTGCGGCGGCAAGGAGCGGACCGCCGGCGAGTGGTCGGCGCTGCTCGACGCGGCTGGATTCCAGCTCACGCGCATCGTCCCCACCGCGACGTTCAACTCCGTCATCGAGGCCGTGAAGAAATGACACCCGAACGTATCTTCCAGACTCTGTTGGCGTTCCAATCGGCGGGCGCGCTGAAGGGGGCGATCGAACTCGAACTGTTCACCGCGATCGGCGATGGCGCGACGACCGTTCCCGCCATCGCCGCCGCTTGTGCCGCCTCTGAACGGGGTGTGCGCATACTCTGCGACTACTTGGTCATTGGCGGATTTCTGACCAAGTCCGGCGATGCGTACGGACTGACCGAGGAGTCCGCCGCTTTCCTGAACAAGAAGTCGCCGATGTATCTGGGCTCGGTGGCGATCTTCCTTGGCCACCCGTTTCATCGCGAGGCGGCCTCCGACGTAGCGAAGACCGTGCGCACGGGCACGAGCATCCTTGATGCCAATAAATTCTTCGACATCGAACACGAGGCGTGGATTCGGTTTGCCGAGGGCATGGCGCCGATGATGGTTCCGGCGGCGCACTATATGGCCGCGGTCGCGGGTTCGCCGCGCCGAGTGCTCGACATCGCGGCCGGGCATGGCATCTTCGGCATCGTCACCGCACAGAAGCATCCGGAAGCGGTGATCGACGCGCTGGATTGGGCGGGTGTGCTGGCGGTCGCGCGAGAGAACGCCGCGAAGTTCGGCGTGTCGGAACGATGGAACGCCATCGAAGGCAGCGCGTTCGAAATAACGCCGCCCGGACCGTACGATGCGATCTATGTGACGAATTTCTTCCATCATTTCGACAGGGCCACCTGTGTCGGCCTGATGAAGAAGTGGCGCGCGCTGCTGGCTCCGGGGGGCGTCATGCTGACGCTGGAATTTGTTCCGAATCCCGACCGCGTCACGCCGCCGACATCGGCCGCGTTTCCAATGACGATGCTGCTCAACACGGCCGCCGGCGACGCCTACACGTTCGCCGAGTACGAGGCGATGCTGCAGGAGGCGGGGTTCTCGGCGAACGAATGCCACCAGGTGCCGAACGCGCCACAGCAGTTGATTGTAAGCAAGTAATAAGATGGAAGGCGGTGAGACTCGGCGTACTATTCATTGCCTTCCTTCCGCTTGCAGCCCA
>VFZQ01000965.1 GCA_016871135.1 Acidobacteriota bacterium
GCGCGGCATGCAGGAAGCGGCGAAGAAGCTCGCGACGATGGACGGCGTGGCGGTGCTGCAAGTGATCCGCATGATGCCGACCGACCCGGAGCAAGCTAAGCAAATGGAAGCTGCGTTCCAGCAGGCCAAGGCTCAGCAAGGGGCGAATCAGGCGCAGATGCCGAACATGAAGGACGCGGCGGGGCAGGCGGCTGGGCAAGCCGCGACGAGCGCTGTCGCTGGCCGGCTTGGCCGCGCCGGTGGACTTGCCGGCGGCCTCGGCGGACTTGGCGGCGGACTTGGCGGACTGCGCCGCAAGAAGCCGGCCGAAGAGCCTCCTCCCCCACCCCCGCCGGCGGCTGCCGAAGCGCCCGCGGCGCCGGTTGGTCCGCAGGGATCGTTCAGCGGCGAAGCGTCGTTGATGGAGATGACCGTGAAGACGACGAACTTCTCCAACAGCGGCGTGAACGCCACATCGTTTGAAACGCCCGGCGGCTTCAAACTTGTCAAGAGTGCGATGCAGAAGTAAGCTACACCGACACTTTGCTTAACACCGGCTGGCCAGGGAAAACGCCCTCGGCCAGCCGTTCGTTTTCCACGACCGGCAAGCCCATCACGAGCACGTGCGGAATGCCCTCGGAGTATTGCGCGGGGTTTTGGAAGGTCGCTTTGTCGATGACACGAGCGGCGTCGAAGGCGACGATGTCGGCGTGTGCACCGACCTTGATGCGGCCCTTTAGCCTCATGTCGGGGACGAACTTTTCCAGACGGCGCGCGGGCAGCAGCGACATTTTGCGGATTGCCTCCATCAATGTGCAGACTTTGCGTTCGCGGACATAGTGCGCCAACACGCGCGCGTAGGCCCCGGCGGCGCGCGGATGTCCTTTGCCTTTTTCGAGCCAGCCGTCGCTGGCGACCATGACGTCGGGCGCGGCCATGGCGAGTTCGATGTCCTGCTCGCGCATGGTGAAGGCGACGACGTTGCCGCCTTGCTTGCGGCGCGTTTCGAACGTCTCGGCGTTGAGGCGTTCGCCGGTTTCGGTCCACATGAGATCGCCGAAGTCGGCTTCGAGCGTTTCGCGCCAACCGGGATTGAAGATGGCGGAGTCGAGGCGGGTCATTCCCGCGATGTAAGGGTATGCTTCGGTCGAAACGTCGATGCCGCGTTGGCGCGCACCGCGGACGATCGACAGTCCGAGTTCGAACGCCTTGCCGGAACTGGAGTTGAGGTGGACGACGTGGACGGCGCCTCCGGAGATAGCGGCGTCGGAGATGACCTCTTGTAATGCTTCGACGACACCCGGATCCTTGCGGCCAGCGCCGCGCATGTGGACGAAGATCGGCACGCCTCCCTTGGCCGCGACTTTGAAGACGTCGAGGATTTCGGCGCGGCTGGCGAACGGGGTGTAGGCGATACCCATGCCGATGCCGATGCCGCCTTCGCGCAGACCGACGCGGATGAGTTCGAGCGTCCGGTTCTGTTCGGGATCGGTGGCGGCGCGCTTGGCGGCGGGGCCGGAGGGAAGCCAATCGCTGGTGTCGTCCATGGCGGCCATGCGCGCGGGGATGTGGCCGATCGAAGCGCCGTAGTGGACGACGGCTTTGCCCCGGCGTTCGTCGGCCCACTTCTTAATTGGCGACACGCCGACTTCCAGCTCGAGAGCCGTCGTCACGCCATCGCGGGCTTTGTAGCGATAGTTTTCGTCGTTCTGGCCGTGGCAGTGGAGATCGATGAAGCCGGGGGAAACGACGAGGCCCTTGGCGTCGATGGTCTTCTTGCCGCGGAGGGGCACGGTCGAGATCGACGCAATGAGGCCTTTGTTGATGCCGATGGAGCGGATTGCGTCGAGGTTGGACTCGGGGTCGATGACGCGGCCGCTGTTGATTACGACGTCGTAGGGGCCTTGGGCGAAGACGGCCGGCGCGCCGAGCGCGCCGAGGAAGATTCGGCGGGATTGCATGAATGGCAGTGTATCGGAAATGGGTAGGGGAATAAAAAACCGCCCGGGCGCGGGTCCCGGGCGGTGCAGGAGTTGCTGATGAAGCTGAGAGTTAGAGGCTCTTGGCGATGGCGGCTTGCGTCTTCACGTCTTCCGGCAGTGCGAAGACCTTGATTTCGAC
>VFZQ01000966.1 GCA_016871135.1 Acidobacteriota bacterium
AATTTCGCGCCCTCGGCTACTTGGTTGACCTGACTCCTATTACTACTGCTCCCGAGGCATCTCGTGCATGACTTTCAACGGAGCGCACCTTCCCCAACCGACACCGCCGCGCGAAGCCAGCAGAGACAATGCAGCATTCTACGCCGCCTCTAAGCAGCGGGTGCGCCCATGATCAACGCGCGTCTAAAAAAGAGCTATCCCGGCGCCAAAGACTCGCGCGCCTTTACACTCGACGTCGCTTTCGAAGCGGCCAAAGGCGTGACCGTTCTCTTCGGGCCGAGCGGCTCCGGCAAGACGCTCACACTCGACTGCATCGCCGGCTTCGTGCGCCCAACCGATGGCCGCATCTTGCTCGACGACGCGCTGCTCTACGATGGCCCCACCGGCGTTCACCTGCCGCCGCAAGCGCGCCGTTGTGGCTACGTCTTCCAGAACTACGCCCTCTTCCCGCACATGACCCTGCGCGAGAACCTGGAGTTCGCCGTCACGCGCGGCGGCAACGTCGAAAGGCACAAGCGCGTCTCGGAAATGCTCGACCGGTTTCAACTCGGCGATGTCGCCGGCCGTGCGCCGCATGAGCTGAGTGGTGGTCAAAAACAACGAGGCTCGATCGCTCGCGCCCTCCTCGCCGATCCCAAACTGCTTCTGCTCGACGAACCCGCCCAGGGCCTCGACGCCGTGCTGCGGCAAGAGCTCTACTCCGTCCTCCGCGGCGTACAAGACAACTTCGCCCGGCCGATCCTACTGGTCACCCACGACGTCGAAGAAGCCATCGAACTCGGCGACCGCATGCACGTCTTTCGCGACGGCCGTATCGTGCAGAGCGGTGCGCCGCGGGATGTTTTCGACGCGCCGGCTTCACCCGACATCGCCCGTCAACTCGGCATCTACAATCTGATCGAAGCTGAGATCGTCGCGCTCGACCCCGGCCGCAACACAAGCCGCCTGCGCGTCGGCGATTTCGAAATCGCCGGCACGTATTATCCCGGCCATCTCAAGGGCGATCGCGTTACACTCTGCGCGCACCCGACGCAGGTCTCTGTCACCGCCCGCAACGGTTCACCCCGCGCCAATCAGATCGCCATGGAGTTGGAACATGTGGTCGAAGGCGCGCAGCGCGCGCGACTGCTTTTCGAGGGCGGTTTCCGGGCCGAAATCGCACGCGCCGAATGGGAAGCCATCGAACGCGCCGAACACTTCGCCATCGAAATCCAACCATCCTCGTTGCGGCTGCTGAAAGGATGATCCGCTGTTACATCACGGACCGGCACGCGCTTGGAGACCGCGCGCTAGGAAGCATCGATGCGCTGCTGGAAAACGCACGTCGCGTCGCCAGTACGGTCGATTGGATTCAACTGCGCGAGAAAGACCTGCCGTCGGATGAACTGCTCGCGATTGCGCGCGAACTCGTCAAGCTGCCGCCGAAACTCATCGTGAATTCGAACGTCGACGTCGCTCGCGCCTGTGGCGCCGCTGGAGCGCACCTCCCATCGGGAGTTCCATTTCCCAGCGACATTCCCGCCAATTTCCTGATCGGCGTTTCCTGTCACTCGGTGGCCGAAGTAGTCCGCGCGCAAAAAGCCGGCTACGTTTTTTTGAGTCCGATATTTCCTTCGCCGTCTAAACCCGGCTACGGCCCCGCGCTTGGCCTCGCGCAACTCGCCGAAGCCGCCCGCCGCGTTTCGATTCCTGTGCTCGCGCTGGGCGGTGTCAGCGAATCGAACGCTCAGGCATGCGTCGCCGCCGGCGCGGCAGGGTACGCGTCGATATCAGCCTGGCAATTGTAGGCGGCGGAGCGTTGTCCGCCGTTACGCGCGTTCCAAATACTCGCCGGTCGAGGTCGAAACGCGAATCACTTCGCCTTCGCCGATGAAGGCGGGAACCTGAACAACGAGGCCGCTTTCCATCTTCGCCGGTTTGCCGACGTTGGAAACGGTGGCGCCCTTCAGACCGGGTTCGGTTTCGATGACCTTCATCTCGACCGCCGCGGGAAGCTCGACGCCGATCGGCTTCTCTTCGAAGAACTCGACCTTTACCTTGAGATTCGGCGTGAGATACTGCGCCGCGTCGCCGAGGATTTCGTCGGTGA
>VFZQ01000967.1 GCA_016871135.1 Acidobacteriota bacterium
GGCATGGAGTTTCAGTGGGTGGCGAAGGCGATCGACGAAGCCCGAACCGCGGGCGCAAGGAACGTGGGGCTTATGCCGGCATTGCGTTAAAACTCGGCGGCCAGACCGGCCGACGGTAGTATCGGGAACATACGATCGAATCCCAAACGCGCGGCGCCGGTGCGGGGATCGATCGAACGGAAATCGTCGAATCGGACGTTGCGGTGATTGTAAATGTTTACGACTTCGGCAAAGAGTGTGAGGTGCCAGGCCTTCTTCACGTACGTCTTGTTGGCGCGCAGATCCCAGCGGTGATACGAAGGAACGCGGAGTTGGTTGCGCTGCGCGGCGAGGAAGAAATTGTTCCCCGCCTCGACACGGTAGAAGCCGCGCAGAGGGAAGCCGCTGCCGTAGGAGAACCGCGAACTGAGATTGACGGTGGGCCGGATGCGGTAGGTCGCGAACACGTTGGCCGTATGGCGCTGATCGAAGTCGGCGGGCGAAGTCTGAACATCCGTGACGTCGGCCTGCGTGTAGGCATAAGAGAGCCAGCCGCTTAAACGATTGGCCGAGCGGCGCTGTAAGAACACTTGCATACCGCGCGCTTCGCCGTTTTGTGTGTTGCGCCACGGCGCGAGGATCGAACCGGCGACGTAGCGGTTGTTCAGCTGACGCGGTTCGAAACCGGGGCGGTAGAGCAACTGCCGATCGTGGCGGCGCCACACTTCAAAACGCAGTCGGGTTTGTTCGTTGAGGCGTTGCTCGATGGCTCCAAGGACATGGGCGGTTCGGATCGGAGACAACGTACGATTACCGATACGCGCGAGCAACTGAGCAATTTCCGGAAACTGGGCGTTTTGGCCCCATTGCATCGTTAGCCGCGTTTTGGAAAGCGGCGTGAAGCCGATCGACGCAACCGGTGTGAACTGGCGGCCCGGGACAATCGAGTGACCGTCGGCACGGGCGCCGGCGCGGAGTTGAACGCGGCCATTCCAAAGTCGGAATTCCTGGGCGATGTGCGCGCCGGCGCGTTTCGCCGTGCCGCTCGCCTGATCGATGCGTACAACGCCCGGTTGAATGCCATTGAAGTAGAAGTCGTCCCGAAGCCGGCGGATGTTCGCACCGAAATAGAGCGTGCTGTGCTCACCGGTTTGCCACGAGTTGTCGGAATTCCAAACCCACTCGCCGTAGTGGCCACCGCCGATCGGCAGCGCTTGGCGGTTGATGTTGGCGAAGCGTTCCCGCATCCAGGCGAAGTTGTTCTGGAAAAGAAAACCGCCCGTCGGCGTCCAACGCGAGCCAGCGTTGACGATCACCATCGAGTAATCGGTCTTAAGAATCGAATTGAGACCAAGCGCATTGGCGACGGCTTCGCGATCGAGAGCGGACTTGCCGTGGAGAAGCGATAGCGACGCGCGGTGGCGCCTGGAGATGTCGTAGCTGAGCCGCGCTTGTGCGTCCCAGAAGCCGAACGCGAGACCCGCTTCGTCGGACGTTGAGTTGATCAGATACTGCAGGTAACTCTTGCGCACGCTGGCGAGCCACGCGCCGCGGCCCTTCTGAAATGGACCTTCGAGCGACACGCCGGCGTTCGACGCACTGGCCGAAGCCCGCACGCGGTGGCGGTTGCGATCTCCGTCTCGATATCGCATGTCGATCGCACCGGCGCCGCGATCGGCGAATGAAACCGGAATCGGGCCGGAGTGCAACTCGACCTGATCAAGCATGTCGGAACTGAGAAGGGTCAGCGATCCTGCGCCCGGGTCGCCTTGCACGGTGTGGAACGGGGAGTGGAGGAGTACGCCGTCGAGATAAACACCGAGGCGATCGAAGCCTGCGCCGCGAAGAGATGGCTGACTCTGGAAGTCGTCATTCGATGTAACACCAGGGAGGCCTTGTACGGCACGAAGAGGATCGTCAGCGATAACACTGGCGAGATTGCGGAGTTCCTGGCCGGCGAGATTGACCGATACTTCCTGCGTGAAAACCGGTGCCACGACGTCGACCGACTCGTCGCGCCGGAGCGTATCGGGCACCAAGCGGATTTCGTACTCGCCTGGTTGACCGAGCGGCATGCGAAATGGACGATAACCGACACAAGAGAC
>VFZQ01000968.1 GCA_016871135.1 Acidobacteriota bacterium
TCACGGCGCCGAATGATTGAGAACGGGGCAGAGAAAACCGGAATCTGGAGCGGCTTCAGCCGCGTCCTGCGACTTTCAGTCGCCCATCGACCCCACCGCCTTTAGGCGGTGGTTGTTCAGGATACACTGGAAGATTCGAGATACCGCGATTGAAACGCAACGTACTGATTACAGGAGCTTCGCGGGGATTAGGCGAGGCCATCGCGCGCGAATTCTGGAAGACAGGCGCTCATGTACTGCTGACGGCGCGCGGGCTGGGCGCGTTGGAGGCGCTGCGGAACGAGTTGGGCGAACGGGTTTCGCTGTTCGCGGCCGACTTGTCGGCGAGCGGCGCGCCGGAACAAATTGCGGCTTGGGCGTTTGAAACAGTTCCGTACGTCGATGTGTTAGTGAACAACGCGGCGATTACGGGGCCGATCGGGAAGTTCTGGCTGAACGATGAAGCGGCGTGGGAAGAGACGATGCGGGTGAATCTGTTGAGTCCCGCCGCGCTGATGCGAGCCGTCATTCCCCGGATGACGAGGGGCGGGGCAATCATCAACCTGTCGGGCGGCGGAGCGACCGCGCCGCGCGCGAATTTTTCGGCGTACGCGGCGGCGAAGACCGCGCTGGTGCTCTTGAGTGAGAACATCGCCGTCGAAGCGGCCGGGATGGACGTGCGCGTGAACTGCATCGCTCCGGGCGTGATGAACACGGAGTTGCTGCGCGATGTCGTTCGCGCCGATGCGGGCGATGTGGGCGAGGAGTTCGCGAAAGTCGAAAGGATGATCGCGGATGGCAAGACCATGGACCCGTCGATTCCGGCGCGGCTGTGCGTGTACCTCGCAAGCGATGCGGCGCGAGGCATCACCGGCCGGCTGATCAGCGCGCAGTGGGATCCGTGGACGCGGCTGCATGAGTTCGCCGGAGAACTACAGCCGAGCGATGTCTACACTCTGCGTCGGATTGTGCCGAAGGATAGGGATAAAGATTGGGAGACGACTTGAAGCGGGTTGCGATTATTGGCTGCGGATTGATCGGCGACAAGCGTTCGCGCGCGTTGCCGGGAGCGGCCGTTACCGTATGTTGCGACGTCAATTTGGCGCGGGCCGAAGTGCTGGCGGCGAAGTGCCCAGGCTCGCGGGCGACGGCGAATTGGGAAGAAGCCGCGACGGCGGGCGATGTCGAGATCGTGATCGTGGCGACGATTCATTCCGAACTCGCAAGGATTTCCGAACGCGCGGCGGGCGCCGGGAAACACGTGCTTGTCGAGAAACCGGCGGGCCGTCGGGCGGCGGAGTTGGATCCGGTGATCGCGGCGGCGGAATCGACCGGTGTGCGCGTGCGGGTTGGGTTTAATCACCGCTATCACCCGGCGATGTTGAAGGCGCGAGAGATCGTCGATTCGGGGGTCGCGGGGCCACTGATTATTGTTCGCGGAAGATACGGGCACGGCGGACGGCCGAAGGATACGGACTGGAGAGCCGTCGCCGAATTGTCGGGCGGTGGAGAAGCGATCGACCAGGGAATGCATCTGATCGATCTTGCACGCTGGTTCCTAGGCGACTTTTCGGGTGTTCAAGGCGCGGTTCCGACGTGCTTCTGGAACATGGAAGTGGAGGACAACGCGTTCTTCCTTTTGAAGACCGAACAGGGACAGTTCGCGCAACTGCACGCGACGTGGACCGAGTGGAAGAACATGTTCTCGCTGGAGATCTACGGGCGTGTTGGAAAGATCGATATCGCGGGGCTTGGCGGCAGCTATGGCGAGGAGAAGCTCACCTACTACCAGATGGTGGAAGGCCAGATTAAGCCGGACATGACGGTCTTCGAGTTCGAAAAAGAAGACCGCTCCTGGCATCGCGAGTTCGAGGAGTTCGTGCGCGACATCGACGAAGGCCGTGATCCGAACCCCGGCTTACGCGACGCGCAAGCGGCGCTGCGGATTGTAGAAACCGTCTACAAGGAGCAAGGACGTTGATCATCACGCGGAGTCCATTGCGCATTTCGCTCGGCGGCGGCGGGACCGATTTGCCGTCGTACTATCTGGAACACGGCGGCTTCGTAATTTCGGCGGCGATCCGCGGCGGTTCGGCGA
>VFZQ01000969.1 GCA_016871135.1 Acidobacteriota bacterium
AGTATCACCATCCAACCGTTACGTCCGGAAAGCGGCACTGGGACTTCGATTTGTTTCGCGTCATGCCGGCGGTCCTTTCGGCCGAAAACACGGAGGTTGCCGCCGCTGCGATAGCCGACTGGGTCGACGCGCTCGGTCCGGTTCCGCAATGTACGAGTTGCGCGTCGCTGCGAGATGCAAATCTGCAACTGGCGCCGCCCAGCATGGACTGGGTGCAGTCTCTGGGCGATCGGCTCGGGACAAAACTCGAAAACATCCACCGCAATCGCACGACGACGCCTCAGTTTTTCGTCGAACTCTTTCCCGGCGTGGGTAATCCGAACGTAGAACGCGAACCATACTACGCTTCGGTTCGCCTTCCCGACAGCGGCTATCAATTGCTCGGACTCTTCCGGTTCTGGAATTTGATGCAGTACTTCAATCCGAACCGCGACATCATGGGCGACGATCCGGATGACACCGAATACTGGAATCGCACGCTCGCCGAATCGATACGCCCATTCGCATTGGCAAAGACTCGCGTCGAGTATCAGCAAGCGTTTCTGAAGCTCATCGCAAAGGTGCATGACACACACGCGAATCTGTGGAGCGGAACATCGGCGCGCCCTCCGATGGGCGCGTGTATGCTGCCGGTAGACATTCGCTTCGTCGAAGACCGGCCCGTGGTCTACCGCACGACCGCGCGCCCAGGCACCGCCGCCGGGCCACTGCGTATCGGTGATGTGATCACCGCCATCGATGGCTCAACGGTCGAGTCTCTACTCGATGCCTGGAGACCCTTTTACGCGGCATCGAACGAACCGACGCGTTTACGCGATATCGGAATCAACATGACACTCGGCACTTGCGGCGCGGTCGATGTGACGGTGGATCGCGGCGGCGAAATCACAACGCTTGCCGCAACCCGCCATACGCTCAGCGTGATCGATACGAGCCGTGCCTTTGTTCACGATCTCCCGGGCCCGGCGTTTCAAAAGCCAGCCGAAGACATCGCCTATATCAAGATCAGCGATGCGCGCGCGGCGGAGGCGGGCCGTTACTTTGAATCGGCCGCGGGAACCGCGGGTCTCATTATCGATTTGCGCAATTATCCATCCGACTTTCCGATCTTTCAAATCGGGGGACGGCTGGTTTCCCAGACGACGCCGTTTGTTCAGTTCACGCGGGCCGATCTCGGCAACCCGGGCGCCTTTCACTTCAGAGACGGCGCCGCCCTCCAGCCACTCGCACCTCACTACAAAGGCAAGGTCGTCATCCTGATCGATGAGATTACGCAGAGCAGCGCCGAGTATCACACAATGGCGTTCCGCACCGCGCCCGGAGCGGTCGTACTGGGCAGCACAACGGCCGGCGCCGATGGTAACGTTTCGACCATTCCCCTTCCCGGCAATGAGCGTTCAATGATTAGCGGCATCGGCGTTTTTTATCCGGACAAGCGGCCGACCCAACGAATCGGCATCGTGCCCGACGTGGAAGTGAAACCGACGATCGCGGGCATTCGCGACGGACGCGATGAGTTGATCGAAGCAGCGATACGGATCATTCGCGGGGCGAATCCGTAGGCGGTCTGCCGACGCGCCAACTGATTCGATCAGCAATAGGTGGTGGGAATTTGATCGGCGATATCCGAAGCGCCAAAGACCTCTGGGCGTACGCGCACAGTGAGGCGAGTTTGTATCGAGCCTCGCATACATAATGGACAAATGCGCACCCTACCCATGGCGATTGTTTTTGCAACTGCACTCTTTGCACAGTCCAAGGCCACTCCACTGCTGACCAAGGACCTCACTCCGATCGCCGGCAAAGAAGCCATGATGTTGACCGTCGATCTTCCGCCGGGCGCCGCGTCGGCCTCGCATCGTCACAACGCGCACACCTTCGTTTACGTGCTCGAAGGCACAGTGGAGATGCAGGTAAAGGGCGGGCCGCTTCTGACGTTGAAACCCGGCGAAACGTTTTATGAGACGCCGGCCGATATCCACTCCGTGTCGCGTAATGCAAGCAAAACGCAACCCGCGAAAATCCTCGTGTTTTTCGTGAAGGACAAGGGCGCGCCGACTACA
>VFZQ01000970.1 GCA_016871135.1 Acidobacteriota bacterium
AACGCCAAGCATGCGCAGACCGAAGCAGGCGTTATCGAGAGCGGTCATCCATGGAAAGAGCGAATCTTCCTGCCGCACAAGCAATGCACGAAGAGGCTTGTCGCCTTTTACTCGCAACACGCCGGAGGCCGGCGGCATCGCACCTGAGAGCACGCGCAGCAAACTCGATTTTCCTGAACCACTCGGCCCGACGACGCCCACGAATTCACCGGCTCCGATCGAAACGCGAACCGGTTTCAGTGCTACGTGTTGTCCATAGGCGCACGACACTTCGTCGCAAGCCAGCAGAACGGCGCTTCCCACTCCATCGATCATTGCACGACGGCGACAGAAGCCACCGTACGCGGCCCCATGCGCAGTTGATTGACGATCTTGCCCTGCCTGTCGACTTCGAGCAAGCGGCGGCCAGTGTAATCGGACACAAGCAGATTGCCATTGGCGAACTCGGCATGACCTGACGGCCAGCCCATCTGAATATCCATCTTCGCGCCGCCGATCGACCAGACGATCTCTCCCTTTGGCGTGACTTCGACGACCTCGCCCGGATCGGAAATCGTCATGCGCGTATTTCCATTCGGAAGGCGGATCGCCTGATACAACCTGCGCAACTTGAGATCGCCGCTGGCTTGCCACTGCCATACGATTTCGCCGCGGCGATCGATTTCGATGACCTTCGCCACGGCTTCGACGCAAATCAGTGTCGTGTTCTGGCCCGTACGCTTGGAGTTTCGCATGCGCATGTTGGCGATATCTTCGTGCGCGTACTGCCACACGTTCTTGCCGTTCTTGTCGAACTCAATCACCTTCCCCGCTCTGGCATCACCGATCAGCGTATTGCCGTTCGGCAAACGTTGCGCGGACAGCGGATGCTCCAGTCCGTCGCAACATTCCCACACACGATTCCCTTTCGCGTCAACTTCGACAACCTTCTTCTCCGGCCCGATTGTAAACAGCACATTTCCGTTCGGCAGCGATTGGACATCGTGCCCACGGCCGTTGGGATAACGCGCGATCTCCCGGCCCGAAGGCCAGTACATCAGCACGATCTCGCCCTTCGGCCCGTGATCGGAAATCAAGATTTTCCGCTCTGAAGCGGGCTTCAAATGCTTATCGAAGAATGCGAAGAGCGCGGCTTCGGCCTTATCGGCGTCGGCGCCTCTGAATCCGTGGCCCGCACCAGGCAACGTCAACAACTCCGCTTTCGCACCCATGGCTTGCAGCTTCTCAGTTAGCCACACCGATTGCGCGTGTTCCACGTACTTGTCTTCGGTGCCATGCACACTCAACAGCGGCGCCGCATTGGGATTGGCGTAATTGATCGGACTGGACTTGATGTGATAGCCGCGTTCATGTTCCAGATCGCCGCCTAGCCACAGCGGCAACACTTCGTGTGCGTCGACGCTTTTCCCATAAGACTTCGTGAAGTCCGTCGGGCCGTAGTAGTTAACGACGGCTTGCACTTTGGCCGACTGCTCCTGATTCGGGCCGAAACCGTCGAACACTTTCGAATCGCCAGTCAGTCCGAGCATCAGGACCAGATGGCCGCCGGCGGAGCCACCCGTCGCGCCGATGAATGCGGGATCGATTGCGTATTTCGCCGCATTGGCGCGGAGGAACCGAACGGCGGCTTTGACATCTTCGACCGCCGCCGGAAACTGGCTTCGCGGAGACAACCTGTAACTCGCTGACGCCGCCACGTAGCCGCGCTGGGCGAGTTTAATCGCCAGAGCATGATAGCTCACGCGGGAGCCGCGCCGGAATCCGCCGCCATGAACAAGCAGTACGGCAGGTTTGGCGCTCGGATCGCCTTTCGGACGGAAGATGTCCATGGCCACGCGTTCGCCGACACGCGAGTATTCGACGTCGTAGGTGGCTTCGACGTTCGCGGGAACGTCGGGCGGTTTCGGGGGTTGTTGCGAAAAAAGTGCGAAAGAGGCTAGAGCGAAAGCAAGAATGCGCATCGCTAGACAGCCTATCACGCCGCTGCTACGGCTGATCGTAGGACCGCAGTTTGCGAGCCCAAACGTTGCGGTAGCGAACGGGCTCGCTGTGGTCCTGC
>VFZQ01000971.1 GCA_016871135.1 Acidobacteriota bacterium
AGGCGAGCGAGGAGTTGAAGAATCGCCTCCGCCGTTTACGTAAGTACATCCGCGAGTAGAACAACTCGCGCGCGCGGTTCGGGTTAGAATTCGAGTTGCCCCGAATTCCGCTCCCAATGACCTCCAGACCGCTTCTTCCATTCCTGGCCGCGCTTTGTCTCTCCGCTCAGGCGGTCGATGTCGGCTCGGGAGCACCCGACGCCGTTACCGCCAGCCAGTTTGTCACGGCTTTCTTCCGTAACGGATTTTCTAATGCCGTCTCGACGCCGCCCACCGGCGAGGTGCGGCGCTTCGGAACGGGAGGCTACATCCAAGAGTTTCAGGATGCCAACAAAACGTCGGGCGTTCGGCTGGCGCTTGTCAAGCCTGCGACGGCGTCGACAGTGGAGGGCACTCCGGCCGTCCATCAGGTGTTAGCTCTTAGCTATGCCTACTACACCTCGGTCGGCGTCGGCACAGCGGGATTTCCCACAATGGATTCGGCCGCTTGCGCCAACACCGTTCCGGGGTCCTGCTTCTATCAGATTTACGACAAACGGTACGCGCTGTTTTCCTACGCTTCCGCGCTGTCCAATGGGTCTTCGAATTTCACGGTGAAGGATCCTTTTTATGCGGAATGGCTGAATGGTGGAGCGATTCAGACGTTCGGAGCGGCGACCACGGCGGAAACGGCCATCACCTCCGTGGCGGGCTCTGTGGGTACCGTGCAGTTATTCCAGAACGGCGGCGTGATCAATATTACAGGCGGCACGCTGAGCGGCAAGCTGGTGAGTGTTCGCACGCCAGTCTGGGAAGTCTATAACAGCAATGGCGGGCCATCCGGATTTCTCGGGTTTCCGACCGGACCCGAGATCATCGTCGGCAACAATCGGCGGCAGGTTTTCGAGGGTGGTTCGATCGAGTACACGCCCGGTGGATCTGGGTCCCTGCGACTGCCGGTGGCGACCGTTAACATCGCGACGAACGTAACGACCCTGCGGCTAAAACTGAACGAAACCGCGACGATCGAGGCGATTCCCCGCGCCGCCAATGGCGATCCGTTGCCGGACAGGACTGTTTCTTTCGTCTCCACCAACGGCCGGGTCGTGTCGATTCAGGCCAACGGACGAACCGCGACCTTAAAGGCCGTGGGCGGCGGCGTGGCGACGGTGACCGCCGTCAGCGAAGGTAAGATTTCGGCGGCCATCGCGGTCAGCGTGCAAGCGCCCTGCTGCCAGATCGGAGAAGGCGCCCCCAATGCGACGCAGGCGCAGGCGTTTTCCGACGCGGTGACGCGAAACCGGTTGACGCTGCAACTGCCGGGCGCGAACCCGGTACGGCGGGTCGGCAACGGATATACACAAGAGTTCGTGACCACCGGCGGCGCCCGCGTGATGCTGGCGCTGCCGGACCGGTCGGCGCAGGCGTGGGTGATTTCGGGGCCGACCCTTACCCGGTTCGATGAGGCAGGGGGCGCTTCCGGTCTGATCGGATACCCCTCGGGGGATCCTACGGCCGGAGGCAGACAACTCTTTGAAAATGCGGCGCTTGCGGGGACGCCTGTGCAGATCGTCAGCGGGCCAATCCTGACACGCTGGGCGCTGTTGGGTTACGAAACCGGAGCGGCGGGACCGCCGGCGGGTCCAGCGATCGCATTCGCGAACTTTGCCGCGTCGGCCGGATTGCAGCAGAGTTTCCGGGAAGGCTTGATCGTGAATATCCAGTCCGGAGCCAACGCATCGAAGGCCTTCGTCGTCAGCGGTGCGATCGCGCGCCGGTATGTCGAGCTCGGCGGCGCCGGCGGGCGCATGGGAGCGCCGAATAACGAAGAGTTCACGATCAACGGCCAGCGCCGACAGGACTTCGAAGGCGGATACATGGAGTATCCGGTGGGAGGAGGCGCTCTGAATGTGGTCGAAAACGCGCGCCAGCCATCGGTGACCGCGGCGCCGTCGTCGGCGATCGCGGGATCGCGCATTCGGCTGTCGATCGGCGGATTCCCCGATAATGCGGCGATACGCGTAAGTGTCACCGGCCAGCCCGATTTCAACGTTCGTGTACGCAACGGGTCTTA
>VFZQ01000972.1 GCA_016871135.1 Acidobacteriota bacterium
GGTCCGGCGTGAAGTCGGAAATCTGGTCCTTGCGGTCCACCACCGTCTCGGTGAACTCGTACCGCACGCCGATGTTCAAGGTCAGCTTGCTCGTCACTCGCCAGTCGTCCTGGAAGTACATGGAGTGGCTCGGCCACTGCAGCGCATTGTTCTGCTCGCTCTCGATCAGCCCGCCGTAGACTTCCCCCAGCAGGAACGACGCGAACGCGTTGCCGCCCCCTGTCGCCAGTGTGTTGTTGTTCGGAACGCTGGTGGAGCGGCGGTCGAACGTCAACCATCCGGCAATCGCCCGATTGGCGGGCGCCTCCGCCGGCCCCCCGTAGTAGTGCAGCCGCTCGTATAGATATCCGCCCTTGAACGTGTGCCGGCCACGCGTCAGCGTCAGGTCGTCGCCGAAGGAGTATACGCTGTGCCGCGAACCGGTGATCCCGTTGCCGCCCCACTGTGCGTAATCCGAAAACGTGATCTGCGGAAATGTCGCGTCGCAGTCCTCCACTCCGTTGATGCAGATCCCCTTCGCCTTCCAGCCGCCGGTGTGATTCGGCGAGCGCAGTCCGGTCCGGTAGCCGTTGCCGCCCCCGTAGAAGTTATTCACGATGTTTGAGGAGATCACCTTGGTATAGGATCCCCGGTACACCGGGCTCTCACTCAAGCTGCGCCGTTCGGCGTTGGCCACTCCCGGCAATCCCGGGAATCCGTCGGGACCGGGAATCGCCGACTGCCGTCCGAAGTTGTAGAGAAAGTTCACCCGGTCCGACGACGAGAAGTTGTGGTCGCCTTTTACGCTCATCTTCTGCGCCGGCTGTAACTCGGTGCCCGACGCATTGATATAGTTGTCGCGCACGTAGTCGTTCGTTCCCGGCGCCGCGCCCACGTTCGGCCGCACGTTCACCGCCCCCATGATCGCCTTGCTTAAGGCCGCGAAGCGCGCTTGGGGAATCTGGTTGCCGGCGAACGGCGTGCGGATCGACCCCGCTCCCGCCGGATTGGCCCGCGTCGTCGCCGGATCGTAGATCGGCAACTGGCGGCCGTTGGCGTCCACCCAGCGGGTGAAGTCGCCCCGGTACATCTCCTCGGCCGGTACCGAAAAACGCCCGCTCGTCGCACCCACGCGATTGCGGAACCATTCGCCGGTGGCGAAGAAGAACGTGCGCTTGCGTCCGTCGTAGAGCTTGGGAAGGTACACCGGACCTCCCAGGCTCCAACCGAAATCGTGCTGCTTGTAGATGCCCCGGCGGTCCTCGAAGAAGCGCCGCGAGTCAAGCGCGTTGTTGCGCAGAAACTCGTACGCCGTGCCGTGCAACTCATTGGTCCCCGACTTCGAAGAGAACGTAATGGTGCCGCCCTGTCCCCGTCCGAACTCCGCCTTGAATCCGTTTGATTCCACCGCGAACTCGGTGATCGCGTCCACCGAGGGCGTGTTCAACCCCGATCCCGCGATCCGGTTCGCCGAAGTCGTCAGGACGGTCACCCCATCCAACGTCGCTCCGTAGGCCGCCGCTTGTCCGCCACCGATGATCATGGACGTATCGGAGGAGCCAACCCCCTCGGCGCGATTCGCTTCGGGCGTAATCAGCGCGAGGTCGAAGGGACTACGCATCGCGCCGCCCACCACCAGCGGCAACTCGTCCACCATCTTGTTGGTCACCGCCGACACGATCTTCGAGTTCTCCGTCTGCACCTGATTCACCACGCCGGTGACGTCGATCGACTCGGCCACCGTGCCGATCTCCAGCCGGATGTCCACTCGCAGCGTCTGGTTCACCACGAGTTGCGCCTGGCGCGCTACCGGACGGAATCCTTGCGCCTGCACCGCGATGCGATACGTCCCGGGCGGAAGCAGCGAGAGCGTGAACAGCCCGTCTTCATTCGCCGAAACCCGTCGCTCCACGCCAGTGTTCGTCTCCGTGGCCGTGATCGATACGTCCGGTACCGCCGCGTCGGAGGGGTCCGCAATGCGTCCGGCAATGTTGCCAGTGGAGGTCTGCGCCGCGGCGGACAGGGCGCACAGGAGAACAAGGGCAAGGCGTGACATGGCGCGGCTTATGT
>VFZQ01000973.1 GCA_016871135.1 Acidobacteriota bacterium
CGCGCCTACTACGCGGCGATCAGTTTTATGGACGATCAACTGGGCCGCGTCTTGAAGGCGCTCGATGCATTGGGCCTGCGTGATAACACCGTGGTCGTGTTCCAGAGCGATCATGGCTGGCACCTCGGCGAACACACATTCTGGCAGAAGCGCAGCTTGATGGAAGAGTCGGCGAAAGTCCCGCTCATCATGTCGGCGCCCGGGCAGAAGGCGCGCGGGCAGGTGTCGCGGTCGCTGGTCGAACTTGTCGACGTCTATCCAACACTTGCCGGACTGTGCGGCTTGACCCCGCCGGCGAATCTGCATGGCAAGACGTTGCAGCCGTTGCTCGACAACGCTCGCTTGAAACACAAAGAGGTCGCGCTAACGCAGTTGAATACGCCGAAGCTGGACGCACGAGCGGCGCGCACCGACAACTTCCGCTACATCCGGTGGAAGTCCGGGGCCGAAGTGGCCGAGGAGTTGTACGATCACCGCAAGGATCCGCGCGAGTTCACCAACGTCGCGGCCAAGCCCGAATACGCCGGCGCACTGAAATCGCATCGGGCGTTGATCGGCTGATGCGACAATAGCATTCATGATTGCGGAAATTGACGGCGTACATTTGCACCTGGCCCACCCGGACGAACTGAGCGTCCAGTGGGTTGGCCAGGAAGATGTGATGCGCCAACTGCTGGCGGCGTGGCTGGTGATCGACGAGCGTGACATGCCGATGAATCCGAGGCTAATCGGCAAGCCTGGCGTGGGGAAAACAACGCTGGCGTACGCGGCGGCGCAGCGGCTTGGACGCGAGGTCTACATCATGCAGGCGACGTCGGACACGCGCCCCGAAGATCTGCTGGTTTCGCCCGTGATTGAGGGTGAGGGCAAACTGAAGTACGTCGCTTCGCCGCTGGTGACGGCGATGATTCGCGGCGGCATCGTCATACTCGACGAAGGCAATCGGATGAGCGAAAAGAGCTGGGCGTCGCTGGCGCCGCTGCTGGACAATCGCCGTTATGTCGAGTCCATCGTCGCGGGCGTGAAGATCAAGGCGCATTCCATGTTCCGGCTGGTATCGACGATGAACGACGACAGCTCGACGTTCGATCTGCCCGAATACATTCACTCGCGATTGCAGCCGCAGATTCTCATCGACTTTCCGAGTTACGACGAGGAACTGGCGATTCTGAAAGAGAATCTGCCGTTCGCCGACGAGGAGATCCTCGAATACGTCACCGAGTTCCTGCAGCACGCTCACGCGGCCGACGAGCGCTACTCCGCGCGCGACGGCATCAACATCGCGCGGTTCACGATGAAACTGCAACACATGGCCAAGGACCGGGTGCAGCGGGTCGATGCCTTGCGTACGGCGATCCTGGAAACACTCGGCGACGAAGCGCTGCGCTACACGCCGAAGAGATAAACGATGTTCGGAACCAACGACGATCCGGCGAGTCTGCAGCGCGGCGAGTGGCGCTACTTTCCCGTCGTGCCGGGGCGAATGGAGTTCGCCGTGGCGGTGCGGCAGGCGCTGTTGGCCGACCGTCCGAGCGTCGTCGCCGTCGAGTTGCCGAGCGAGTGCGAACACGCGCTGTTGCGCGCGATCAATAGACTGCCGCAGATTTCGGCGCTGATGTTCCCCTACAAAGCCGAGGCCGGACTGCCGCGCGATGAAGACGAGGACGCGATCACGTTCCAGATGTTGTACGTGCCGGTGGAGCCCGCCGATCCGTTCATCGAAGCGGTGCGAACCGCGAAAGAAATCGGCGCGCAGATCGTCTTTATCGAACCGACGCTGGGCGATCGCCCACACGTCGCCGGCGCCTATCCGGATACCTTCGCGCTCCACCGCATCGGATTGGAGCCGTATCTGCACGCGTACCGATTGCAGTCGCAGCCGCGCAACGACGATATCGACCGGCATGCGGCGGCCATGGCTTGGAGGCTGCAAGGGGCCGATCCGTTCGCCAAAACGATGGTCGTGGTCTCGCTCAATGTGCTGCATCCGCTGCTGGACGCCGTGCAGATTCCGCAGGATGAAGCGCCGCGCAAGATGTCGTCCGAC
>VFZQ01000974.1 GCA_016871135.1 Acidobacteriota bacterium
GGCAGCAACAACAGCCGTTCCAAGTAGCCGGTGCGATCGCCCGTGTAACGCTGATAACCGCGCTTATATACGGCCATGGACGGGGGCCTCCTGCGGAACGATGGGCGGCGCGGGCCGTAGATGGCCGACGGCTTTCAGGAAGATCTCCTCGAGCGTGTCGCGGCGGTGCGTCATGCGCCGCACGACGAGCCCTTGCGAGGCCGCGATGCGCCACAACGCGCCGATCTCGACTTCCACCGGCAGCACGATGCGCCACTGCCCCGGCGCTTCGCTCATGCCCTCGGCGCCAACCGTGCGCAGCGCTTCGGACAGGCCGCGGTCGTCGCCGGAAACTTCAAGCTGCACGAAGCGGCGATTGGCCTTGCGTTCGGCTTCGAGATCGGACTGATGCACGATGAGCCCGTCTTTAAGAATCAGCACTTCGTCGCAAACTTCTTCGACGTCGCGCAACAGATGCGAACAAAGCAGGACGCTCATGCCGTGCTGCGACTTCATTTCCTTGATCAACTCCAACATGCGCCGGCGCGCCGCGGGATCGAGGCCGTTGGTCGGTTCATCGAGGATGACCAACTCCGGCCCGTGCACAATCGCTTGCGCCAGTTTCGCCATCTGCTTCATGCCCAGCGAGTAGGTGCCGACTTCGCGATACCTCGCCTCGCCCAGGCCGACATGAAACAGAACTTCGTGCGCTTTTTCCAGCGCCGCCGCCTTCGGCAATCCGGAAAGTTCCCCCATCAAACGGATGAAGGCGACCGCGGTCATGTTGCCGATAAACGAGTCGTTCTCCGGCATGTAGCCGATCCGCGCTTTCACTTCGCGGGGCTGTGTGTGGCAGTCGAAGCCAAGCACGCGAGCTCGTCCCGCGCCCGGCGCATGAAAGCCGAGCATCGTCTGAATCAGCGTGGACTTCCCCGCCCCGTTCGGGCCGAGCAACCCGATCGCCTTGCCCGCGCCCGCAACGCCCAGCCGGCACGAGATTCCTTTCAGGATCTCGCGGCGCCCGAGCCATACGCGCAGATTTTCGATTTCAACGACCGCGCTCACCGCCGGTCTCCCCATTCCGCAACCACGCTCATGCCGGTTTTTTCACCTTTGTTTTTCGTAGCGCTTTCGGGTTGGCCCCAGCGTTCATGAGCACATCTAAAAGCACGCCTGCAATGCGTGTACGAGACGCGGCTTGAATTCGTTCCGCTTCTCCCGTAAAAGTCAGCAAGGAAGCTTCATCCACTTTGACATACTGGCTGAGGCCCGGCAGCTGCGACGCCCCCGCCATGTTCATCCAAAGGAATCCGGACGCGTGCGCGCCGGCCAGGGCGGGAGTCTGCGCACGGAAGGCCTCCGAGCGGATCAGCGGGAAACCGCCCGCGCGGGTCTGGATGGCGCGCGCGAGCGTGCCGCGATCCATCCCGAGAAGCCAGTAGCCGCGGTCGAAGGTCCAATGCAGACCGAGCATTTCGCCACCGATCGACAGCGAGTACCAAACGCGGCCGCTTTCGGTCTCGGTCTTGTAGGTCAACTTGCGGCCCGCTTCTTCGGGCGTGAGCGAGGCGTTGTAGGCCTCGGCCACCCGTTTAAAGGTCGCGCTGATCTGCTCGGGACGGTAGGCCTCGTAGGCGAGGATCCAGCCCGGAATCGGAACCGACGGCGTCTCGACAGCGATCGTGAAATCGGTACCCAGCGAAGCCGCCAGATCGCCCGAGATCGAAACACCGACACGGGCTTCGATGTCGTTGACGAGTTCGCTGCCGAACATGGTTTGGATCTCCTCGAAGATCTGTTTCGGGTTCCGGGTCGCCGCCGAGAAGGCCATCGCCGCGTCGCTTGTCACGTACTCGGCCGAGCCCGACGAACCGGGCGCGGCGATCCAAGACGCGACGCCTTTGCGCGGCCCCGCGAAGATCAGCGAACCCTCGTTTTCTTCGACCCCGTTGACGGCGCGCTGTTCGACAAACACGAAGCGCGCGTTGTCGGCGCCGAAGAATTTGGCCTTTTCTCCCGCTTGCAGGCGCTGCGGAATGGTCTCGAGATCGGAGCCGAAAATCCACG
>VFZQ01000975.1 GCA_016871135.1 Acidobacteriota bacterium
CCTGCCGTTGATCGAAATTACGCAGATCATCGCGCAGGCGGTGCCGGCGGAGATGATCGAAAAAACGGCGGGAGTGAAATACCCGGCGTATCACATCTACTGCGAAAAACTGCAGAACACGCTGCGCGAAAAGTTTCGGCAGTTTTCGGGAACGGCATCGATCACGGTCGATGTCCGCGTAACGCACGACCGGTTGGAAGGCCTGGATCAACAGGTGCAGTTCTATGTCGACGCACTGACCGACGTGCTCGATTCCAACCGCGGCGATTGGGGCCAAGGGATGTTCTACACCGGCGGCTACACAGTAACGTTTCAGCCCGTCAAACACGGCGGCAAGAATTTTCTCCAGACCGCGAAGGTGAGCTTCGAGGTTCAGGTGAGCGTCTAAAAGGAGACGCAGGAAGGCACTGACATGGCTTGTTATATTTCTTCCAATCAGAACCGTTTCTACGCGGCGCTGGAGCCGTCGTTCGGCACGGTGGCTGCGATCACCGCGGCGAATCGCATCCCTGCGATTCGTCTCGGCATTCAACACGAAACGACACAAGGGCCGCGGCGCGACAAGACCGGCAGCCGCACGCGGGGCGGTATTCCAACGGGCGCGCGCACACGAACGCGCTACCAGTTGGAGACCTACATGACCAACTGGCCGAACGTCGCCGCGGAGCCGTCTTACGGTCCGTTGATTCGCGGCGCACTGGGCGCCCCGCCGGTGATCACCAACGGAGGCACAGTCGCATCGACCAGCGGCAAGCAGGTGACGTTCGGCGCCAATCACGGGTTGAGCGTTGGTCAGGCGGTGAGCTTCGGCGGCGAGATTCGCTTCGTCGAAACGGTGTTGAGCGCGACGTCGATCGATCTCAACGCACCGTTCACGCTGACGCCGTCGGCGGGTTCGCCTCTCAATCCGACGATCACGTATTCGCCGGCGACACAGTTGCCGAGCGTGAATGTCTTCGACTACTGGAGCCCGGCGACCGCCGTGCAGCGGCTACTAAGCGGCGCCGCCGTCGACCGCATGCGCATCAAGGTGAACAGCGACTATCACGAGTTCGCCTTTAACGGCGAAGCGAAGGACTTGATCGACAGCGCGACGTTTGCTTCCGGACTCGGCGGTTTGACCACCTACCCCGACGAGCCAACGCTTGGGCCAGTCGACTATGACATCATTCCAGGCCACATCGGCCAGGTGTGGATGGGCATTTCGCCGACGCAGTTTTTCACGTTGACCGAAGCCGAAGTCGAAGTGACCAACAACGTCGACATGCGCAAGCGCGAGTTTGGCTACACGGGACCGACCTGCGTGGCTGCCGGTGAACGTGAAGTCGGCGTGAAGTTTCGTCTCTACGAGAAGGACGATGCGGCGACGATCGGTCTGTATCAAGCGGCAAAGAATCGTGAACCGATCAGCCTGATGATTCAGCTTGGACAATCGGCGGGACAGTTGTGCGGCATCTATCTGCCCGCGGTTGTGCCGGAGGTTCCGGAGTTCGACGACCGGCAACCGCGACTGGAGTGGAACTTCGCGCTGAGCCAGGCGCAGGGTTCGGTGGACGACGAAATCCGGATCGCGTTCGCGTAAAGCCATGGAATACACAAGCATCGTGACGAAGGAATCGCAGGCCTGCCCAGGCGTGCGATTCCGCGTGAGGCGGTTGAGCCTGGCGCGGCGGATGGAGCTGGTGAAACAGATTCGCGAAGCGGGCCGGGCATTGGAATTTCACGCGGCCGGCAGCGGAATCGACGACGCCGTCGAGGCGGCGGCGATTCGCGCATAGGTGGATGCGATCTATATGCGCTGGGGCGTGGAAGCGATCGAAGGCTTGAAGATCGACGGCGCGCCGGCGTGTGTGGAGACGATGATCGCCAGCGGCCCCGACGGGCTTGCGCGAGAGATGGCCGAAGCCGTTCACGCCGAGTTGTTCTTGAACGAGGACGAACGAAAAAACTAGCCAAAAACATTTGAAATTTTGAAACCACCGGTCGTCTGTCGGATGATCTTGTTGTCAAGACGAGAACAGGAGACTCGCGACCGATGGAAA
>VFZQ01000976.1 GCA_016871135.1 Acidobacteriota bacterium
CGAAGCATTCGGCGCCACGGGCGTCGTCTTCCTCAAAGGTTCGGTGAATCCGTGCAATCCGAAAGTCCTTCGCGCTTCGGCGGGATCGATCTTTCGCATTCCGTTCGCGACGATGGAGTGGAGCGAGTTTCCGGCCGAGCGACTCAATATCTACGCCGCGATGCCGGCCGGCGGCGTGGCGCCGCATCGCGCCAAACTCGACAAGCCCTGCGCGTTTGTTGCCGGCAACGAGGGCAACGGCGTTTCGAGCGCGATCCTTCAAGAGGCCCGCGCGATCACTATTCCGACCGAACGTGTGGAGTCGCTGAACGCGGCGCTCGCCACGTCGATCCTTCTCTACGAGGCGCACCGGCAACGCACATGAGTCTCTTCGACACCGCCATGCCCCGGCCTCTCGCCGAGCGCCTTCGCCCGACGACGCTCGACCAGTACGCCGGCCAGGAACACATTCTTGGCAAAGGCAAGCCGCTGCGGCGCGCCATTGAAAACGATCAGCTTTCGAGCATCATACTTTGGGGGCCGCCCGGTGTCGGCAAGACGACGCTGGCGACAATCATCGCGTCGTCGACCAAGGCCGAATTTATTCCTTTCTCGGCAGTTCTTGCGGGCATCAAGGAGATCAAGGAAGTGATGGCGCGCGCCGAGCAGACACGCCGGCTGGGCCGCCGCACGGTACTGTTCATCGACGAAATCCATCGGTTCAACAAGGCGCAACAGGACGCTTTTCTGCCGTATGTCGAGAAGGGCGATGTCATCCTGATTGGCGCGACGACGGAGAATCCGTCGTTTGAGGTCAACTCGGCGCTGTTGTCTCGATCGCGGGTCTATCAACTGCGGGCGCTCGAGCCGCCGCAGTTGGTTACGCTTCTGCAAAAGGGGCTCGCCGAGTTAAAGAAATCGTGTCCGGATGATCTGCTCGAACAGATCGCGATCTTTTCAAATGGCGACGCCCGTTCGGCTTACAACTTGCTCGAACTCGCCGCAGCGGCCGCCGTGGGTGACGCGATCACGCAGGGATCGCTGGAAGACATTCTGTCGCGCAAGGCGCTGCTTTACGACAAAAGCGGCGAGGAACATTACAACATCATTTCGGCGCTGCACAAGTCGGTGCGCGCCTCCGACGCCGACGGCGCGTTGTACTGGCTGGCGCGCATGCTCGAAGCGGGCGAGGACCGTATGTACATTGCGCGCCGGCTGGTTCGCATGGCGGTCGAGGATATCGGCATGGCCGATCCACGCGCGGTCGAGCAGGCCATTGCGTGTCAACAAACCGTGCACTTTCTCGGTATCCCGGAGGGCGATCAGGCGCTGGCGCAGTGCGCGTTGTACCTGAGTTTGGCGCCCAAGTCCGATGCCGCCTACAAGGCGTTGAAGGCGGCCGTGTCGGCGGTGCAGTCCCAGACCGCCGCGCCCGTTCCGATGCATCTGCGCAATGCGCCCACCCGCCATATGAAGCAGTGGGGGTATGGGGAAGGATACCGGCACGCGCATGAGTTTGGCGGCGCCGTCACCGGTATGGAGTGCCTGCCCGAAGCGCTTGCGGGCGCGGAGTTCTATTCGCCGACCGATCGGGGCGTCGAGCCCCGGATCGCCGAGCGGTTGACGGCGATCCGGGAATCGAAGAAGAACTTCTACAAAAAACCTACTTCCGGGCAGTGACGGTAATCTCGATGCGGGCCTTACCGACCAGTTTGGCGACGCCGACCGTTGTGCGAGTCGGCCGCGGCTCGGGCACAGTTTTTACGTAAACCTCGTTCATGCGCTGAAACGTATCCATGTCGGTGAGGAACACTTGCACCATCACGAGATCCTGCATCGAGTGCCCGGCCGACTTCAAAATTTCGTCGATGTTGTCGAAGCACTGCTTTACCTCGTCCTCGAACTTCTCGGGGTATGAACCGTCTTTCTTAGCGCCAACCTGTCCGGAGACATATAGTGTCCCACCCGAAAGAATGGCGGCCGAGAACGGGCGGCCCTTGGCGAAGTCCTTCGGCGCAAACGGTTTCTTTTCAGCGTTTAGGAAGCCGACGGTCAGAAGCA
>VFZQ01000977.1 GCA_016871135.1 Acidobacteriota bacterium
CACATCCACTTCACGAACAACACCTACACGGTTGCCGACAACTTCACGATGATCCGCGGCCGGCACACCGTGAAGGCCGGCTTCGAGATCCGCGAAGTGCGCAGCCAGCGGTATCAAAACAACGTACCGCTCATGTTCTACAACAACCTCAACGACTTCCTCGCCGACCGCGCCAACCGTGTCCGTGTCGTGTTCGGCGGCGACAAGTCGCTGCGCAATCGCAACTACGGCTTCTTCGTGCAGGATGACTTCCGTCTCAACTCGCGGCTGCAACTGAACGCCGGCGTGCGCTACGAGTACTATCCGCCGCTGACCGGCGGATTCAATCTCGCCTCCTCCGATCCGTTCGGCCCCTTCGGTGGCGCTGGCGAACCCATGTGGCGGGCTGACCGTAACAACTTCGGCCCGCGGCTGGGCCTGGTCTACGACGCGCTGGGCAACCAGCGCCTGGTGATTCGTGCCGGCGCCGGCCTCAGCAACACACCGCCGACGTTCGCACGCTACTTCGATTTCGCGTTTCTGGATCCTCGGATTCCGTTCAACCCCATCATTGCTATCGCCGACCTGCCCGCCGGATTCGCGACTCGTTACCCCTTCGATGTGTCGTTCATTCCGGCCGTGATCAACAACCCGCGCTTGCTGCCTGCGAACCTGGTCCTGAGCCGCTCCGTCGCCGACTTCAATATGCGCGACGAATACGCCGGTCAATGGAACCTGAGTGTCCAACATGCCGCTACCAAGAGCCTGGCGTTGCAAGCTTCTTACGTGGGCAGCCGCGGGCTGAAGGTCTCCGGCGTGCGATGGCTGAATCTGCCGGATCCGGCCACCGGGCGGCGTCCCAGTCTGCAGCTTGGCGACATCTATTTCCGGGAGAACGCGGGTAACTCCTCTTATCACTCGCTGCAGCTTTCCGCCAATCAGCGGCTGACCCGCGGCGCGACGCTCGACGTCTATTACACGTTCGGCAAGACGCTCAGCTACTATGGCGTCGATTCGACGCTCACCCGCACCAACTCGGCCGTGCAGGATCCAAACAACATCGCCGCCTCGTACGGCCCCAAGGACAGCGACATCCGTCACATTTGGACCACCGTTTACTCGTATCAATTGCCGTCCGCCGGTTCAAGCCGTCTGGCGAAGGCCGCGCTCAATGGTTGGACGCTTCAGGGAATCACGGGCTGGCGGTCGGGCCGTCCCATCAACGTTACGGCCGGCACCGACCAGATCGGGAATGCCTACGTGGACGGACAGCGGCCCGACTTGATCGGCGGCGTCGACCCCTACCTTCGCGACAACAACACGTTGCAATGGCTGAATCCGCGGGCGTTCAGCACCGCAATTCCCCGCGCACAGCGCCGCTACGGCAACCTTGGCTACAACGCTTTGCGCGGCTTGTCGGCGTTCACCTTCGATGCCGCGCTGCACAAGCGCTTCCGGATTCGCGAAGGGCATCACCTGACTTTTCGTTTCGAAACGTTCAACACCCTGAATCACAAGGTGTTGAATGATCCCAACGCCAACGCGAGCAATCCGAACTTCGGCCAGATCCTCGGCGCCAGCGGCGGCCGCAATATCCAACTCGCTTTGAAGTACGCTTTCTGAAATGGAGTGCCCATCCGAATGCCCAACTACATGACTCGCCGCGCTTGGCTGGCAGCGGCCGCCGCGCCCCTGGGATTCGCCGAGGCCAACAGGCGCAACGTACTGTTTATCGCCGTCGATGACCTGCGGCCGGAACTCGGCTGCTACGGCAACCGCGTCGTGAAAACGCCCAACATCGACCGGTTGGCGCGCCGCGGCGTCGTCTTCACCCGCGCCTATTGTCAGCAGGCGGTCTGCACGCCGTCGCGCACGTCGTTCTTGAGCGGACTGCGCCCGGACTCGACCAAGGTCTACGAGAACATCAAAGACCTCCCGTTCGCCGAAAAACTTCCCAACTCTCTGACACTGCCGCATCACTTCCGAAAGAACGGCTACGAGACACGCGCCTACGGAAAGATCTTCGGCGAAGGCTTCAACGATGCCCAGGCTTGGTC
>VFZQ01000978.1 GCA_016871135.1 Acidobacteriota bacterium
TGATGGACAAGATCGTCTCGGGTCAGATGCCGCCTGGGCCCAAAAAGTTGAATGACGCCGAAATCGATCAGGTGCGGAGTTGGATAAACGGGATCGCGGCGCCCGCGCCGGTGGCGCACGTGCGCGAACAGGACGTGCGTGCGATTCTGCAGGCGCGCTGCGCGGCCTGTCATGGCGGCGGCGAGAAAAAAGGTGGGCTTGATTTACGAACGCTGGCAAGCCGGTTGAAGGGCGGCAAATCGGGGCCGGCGTTGATTCCGGGCAAGCCCGAAGAGAGTTTGTTGTACAAGCGCATCGTCGCGGGGGAGATGCCGCCCACTAGAGAAGCGAAAGTTGTCGCCGTCGAGCTGCCGACTGAGTCTGAAACAGAGAAGATTCGCTCGTGGATTGCGGCAGGCGCGCCCGGGCCGGAAGAAGTCAAGAAGCCCGCCGATGAGATCGTGCGCGACAGCGATCGTAAGCACTGGGCGTTCCAGCCACCGGTACGCCCTCGGACGCCGGCCGTAAGAAACGCAACGCTCGTGACAAACCCAATCGATGCGTTCTTGCTCTCGAAATTAGAGACCAAAGGGCTTTCGTATTCGCCCGAGGCGGAGCGGTCCGCTCTCATGCGTCGTTTGTATCTGGACCTGACGGGTCTGCCACCGTCGCCGGCCGATGTTCGCGCGTACTTGGGCGATCGGTCGCCCGATGCCTATGAGAAGTTGGTCGATCGACTGCTCGCGTCGCCGCGCTATGGCGAGCGCTGGGGGCAGCACTGGTTGGATCTGGCCGGCTATGCGGATTCCGAGGGCTTTGGGCAGGATGACGGCGTGCGGCAGTATGCGTGGCGGTATCGCGATTATGTGATTCGCTCGTTAAACAACGACAAGCGGTACACTCAGTTTTTGACCGAGCAGATCGCAGGTGACGAGATCTCCGATGACTGGAGAAAGATAAACGGCGCGGCGAGTCAGGACTTGATCGACCGTTTGGCCGCCACTGGATTCTTGCGGACGGCGCCCGATCCAACCAATGCCGCCGAACGGGGATTGATCGGTGAACGCATGAACATCCTGGCCGAGGAATTGGAAGTCCTGACGTCGGCGACGATGGGGCTGACGGTGGGCTGCGCGCGGTGTCACAACCATAAGTACGATCCGATTCCGCAGCGCGATTACTACCGGCTGAGTGCTATCCTGCAGTCCGCCTACGACCCGTATGAATGGAAGACTCCGAACAAACGCGAGTATGCAATGGGGTTGGAGAGCGAACTCGCGGAGGCGGCGAAGATCAATGAGCCGCTGGAGACGGAGCAGAAGAAACTCCGTGATGAGATCGCCAAGATCGCCGCGCCGTACCGGGCGAAGGAAGATCCGAAGATCAGCGACCGTGATCTGGCCGCTAAGTATCCTGAGCTCCAGACGAAGACGCGCGATCTGCAGATGCAGTTGAACACGCTACGCGGCAAGATGCGCCCCAAACCGCATGTGCGGGTACTTGCCGATAACGCCGAGCCCTCTCTGCCGTTTTTGCTGCGTCGCGGCGAGTCGACTGGCTTTGGCGATCCGGTGGAGGCGGGCACGCCGGCGTTGTTCGACTACCCGGGAATCGAACCGTATCGCGTGGCGGCTCCGTACGCCGGTACAAGCGGCAAAAGGCTCGCGTTGGCAAAGTGGTTGACGCAACCGCGGCATCCGCTGACGGCGCGCGTCGCAATGAATCAGCTTTGGATGCGGCACTTCGGGCGCGGCATTGTGCCCACGGTGGCGAATTTCGGGCGCGCGGGTCTTAAGCCGTCGAATCAGGAGTTGCTGGACTGGTTGGCGGTGGAGTTTGTCGAAGGCGGATGGACGATGAAGCGCATGCACCGGATGATGGTCACGTCGCGCGCATACCGGCAGTCGTCGAAAGAAGAGGAAAAAATCGGCGCGATCGATCCGGACAACGCGATGGTTTCGCGGATGCCGCTGCGGCGCATGGATGCCGATACGTTGTGGGATTCGCTGGTGGGCGCGTCCGGGCGGCTCGACGAGACGGCATTCGGCAAGCCCG
>VFZQ01000979.1 GCA_016871135.1 Acidobacteriota bacterium
CGAACATCGCGGACGCGATTCCGGGCATGGTCGATAAATACATGAACCAGTACAAGATCAAGCCGACCTGCAAGGGTGACATGGCGCAGGGCTTCAAGAGCCTGAGCAAGACGGTGCGCGGGCAGTTCCTGGCGAGTTATCCGAATCCGTTCGTGCCGACCTATTCGATCATCGCCGCGTCCGGCAGGGAGAACACATCGAAGGCGTTGCTGCAAACCTGGCAGTTGTTGGTGACCTACGACAATCTGCAGGATGGTCAACTGACCCGGGCCGACGCGATCGTTCCTGGGAGCACGTTCCTCGGCGTGGCCAAAGGCGATCACTTCGCCGTCGCGCTGCCGTTCAACAAGTCCTCCGATTCTTCGATCAAGTCTGGCATGGACAAGACGCGCTATCCGCGCGGCGCGCTGATTGAGGCGCTGCTGCGCTTCGTCACCGACGATCTAGCGAAGCGGCGATAATGGTCCGACGCTTCGCTGGAATTTGAATTGGGGCGCGGTCCAGCCTTCCATCCATCCGTCGAACCAAGAGCCGGCCTCGGGAACCGCGGAGCAGAGCATCGCGGCGGCGATGCCGATGAGCAGGTAGTGGGAAACAGGAGTCTGGTTGGGCATGTGATTCTCGCCGATAGGATTGCATGGTGCGGGCCAAAGTCTATCGCAATGAAAACAGGCGGCTTGCGCCGCCTGTTTTCGTGTCCAGTTGTTCTTTCGCGGAATGGGTTGTCCGCTTCCGCACACTACGATACAGCGGCTTTGGCCTTTGAGGATGGTTTTTCCGGTTCCGCCTGGATGCTGGGCGGCAGTCCTAGCTTCACACGAAGATCCGCGTCGATCTTGGCGAAGATATCGGGATTCTCTTTCAAGAATCCACGCGCGTTCTCGCGGCCCTGGCCGATCCGTTCGCCCTGGAAACTGTACCAAGAGCCGGACTTCTCGATCAGGTTGTGCGCGACGCCCAAGTCGATCAGGTCACCCTCGCGGGAGATGCCTTCGCCGTAGAGAATGTCGAATTCGGCTTCGCGGAACGGCGGAGCGACCTTGTTCTTCACGACCTTGATCTTCGTGCGGTTGCCGCTGACCGATTCGCCTTCTTTGATCGCGGCGATACGACGGATGTCCATGCGGACGCTGGAGTAGAACTTCAACGCCCTGCCGCCCGAAGTCGTTTCCGGGTTGCCGAACATTACGCCGATCTTCTCGCGGATCTGGTTGATGAAGATCAGGCATGTGTTGCTCTTAGCAACCACACCGGTGAGCTTCCGCATCGCCTGCGACATAAGCCGCGCCTGAATACCGACAAACGCGTCACCCATTTCTCCGTCGAGTTCGGCCTTCGGCACAAGCGCCGCCACCGAGTCGACAACCAGCACGTCGATAGAGCCGGAAGCGATCAGCGTGTTGGTGATCTCCAGCGCCTGTTCGGCGTAGTCGGGTTGCGAAACCAGCATATTGTCGATGTCGACACCGAGCTTCTGGGCATAGATTGGATCGAGCGCGTGTTCGACGTCGACATAGGCCGCGATGCCGCCGGCTTTTTGCGCCTGGGCTACCACCTGCAGCGCGATCGTCGTTTTACCGGAGGATTCCGGGCCGAAGATTTCGACAATCCGGCCGCGTGGAACGCCGCCCACGCCAAGCGCGGCGTCGACCGAGATCGAGCCGGTGGAAATCGCGGAGATCGGCAGCACCGAATCCTTCGAACCGAGGCGAAGGACCGTGCCTTTGCCATACTGTTTTTCAAGAGCGCCCAGCGTTGCCTGGAGCGCGCGTACTTTTTCTTTGTCGTCGAGCATCTTCTTGTCCTGAGACTCCTGATTATAGTTCGCCAACCCGGCGCCTATCTTAGAAGTGCCCGCTCCGTTTAAAAAATCTCTTGAATTTTCCATTGTTGCCACGCTCTGTTTCGCCATCTCTTCGCTATTATGCGCCGAACGACACCGAGTGTCAAGGGAAAGTTTCGTATTATCTTCGCCTTTTGCAAAACGCTCGTGCTGGGCGCGCCGTCGCGGCGGGATGGCTCACAGCGGC
>VFZQ01000980.1 GCA_016871135.1 Acidobacteriota bacterium
TCCGATTCAGCCTGCTCCTCGCGCCCGCCCTCCTCGCGCAACCCATCGATTTCACGCGCGACATTCAGCCCATCTTCAAGCAGTCCTGCTCGAACTGCCACGGCGAGAAAACGCAGCTCGGCCAGCTCCGTCTCGACTCCAAAACCGCCGCCGCCAAGACTCTGAAACCCGGCGACAGCGCCGCCAGCACGCTCTATCAACGCATCGCCGGCACGTCCGATCAACCCCGCATGCCAATGGGCGCGAAGCCTCTCGACGCCGCGCAAATCGCGCTCGTCAAACGCTGGATCGACGAAGGCGCCAACTGGCCCGACACCGCTTCCACCAACGCAACCGTCGCCAAACACTGGGCCTTCATCGCGCCTGTCAAAGCGCCGCTGCCACGCAATGCCGCGCGCTCGCCGATCGATAAGTTCGTCCTCGCCAAGCTTACACAGGAGGGCCTCGCGCCGTCGAAAGAGGCCGACAAAACCACCTTACTCCGCCGCCTGTATCTCGATCTCACCGGCCTCCCCCCGGAGCCCCGAGACGTCGACGCCTTCCTCGCCGATAAATCGCCCACCGCCTATGAGAAACAGGTCGACAAGCTTCTCGCCTCGAAGCACTACGGTGAGCGCTGGGCGCGCCACTGGCTCGACGCCGCGCGCTACGCCGACAGCGACGGCTACGAAAAAGACAAAGCCCGCGACGTCTGGTTCTGGCGCGACTGGGTCATAAACGCGCTGAACGCCGACAAGCCTTACAGCCAGTTCGTCATCGAACAGATCGCCGGTGATCTGTTGCCCAACGCCACGCAGGATCAGAAGGTCGCGACGGGCTTTTTGCGCAACTCGATGATCAACGAAGAAGGCGGTATCGACCCCGAACAGTTCCGCATGGAAGCGATGTTTGATCGCATGGATGCCATCGGCAAGTCCGTCCTCGGCATCACCATCCAATGCGCGCAGTGCCACACGCACAAGTACGACCCGATCACACACGAGGAGTACTACAAGCTCTTCGCATTCCTGAATAATTCGCACGAAGGCGCGGCCACCGTGTACACACCCGCGGAGACCGCCAAGCGCGCCGATATCTTCCGCCGCATCCGCGAAATTGAAGCGGATCTACAGCACAAGTTGCCAGACTGGCAGACGAAAATGGCCGCGTGGGAAGCGAAGGTGAAGAACGATCAGCCGAAGTGGGAATCGCTTCGGCCCGACATCGATGACATTTCCACCGGCGGCCAAAAACACAAGCAGATGGACGATGACTCCATCCTCGCCGGCGGCTACGCGCCGACGAAATTCCGTACTCAATTCACGCTGCGCACCAAGATGCGCAACATCCGCGCCGTGCGGCTCGAACTCCTCAACGATCCGAACCTTCCGCGCAACGGGCCCGGTCGTTCCATCTGGGGCACCGCGGCGCTAACCGAGTTCGAAGTGTCCGCCTCGGCCGACGGCAAGCAAGCGCGCAAAATCAAGATCGCCCGTGCCACCGCCGACGTCAATCCGCCCGAAACGCAAATCGCCGGCGCGTTCTGGGATAAAACCGGCCGCACGCGCGTCACCGGTCCGATTAGCTACGCCATCGACGGCAAGGAAGAAACCGCCTGGGGCATCGATATCGACCCCGGCCGGCGTAATCAGCCGCGCAAAGCCGTGTTCGAACTCGCCGAACCGATCGACTTCCCCGACGGCACAGTCCTCGAAGTGTTTCTCACGCAGCGCCACGGCGGCTGGAACTCCGACGACAACATGAATCACAACCTCGGCCGCTTCCGCCTCTCCGTTACCAACGAAGCCGCCGAAGCCGACCCGCTCTCGCAAAGCATCCGCGCGCTGATCGGCAAACCCAACCGAAGCGAGGCCGAAACCGGCGCCGTATTCAGCCACTGGCGCACGACGGTGCCCGAATGGAATCTGGCCAACGCCGCCATCGAAGCCGCGTGGCGCGAGCACCCCGAAGGCACAACCCAGCTCGTGCTCAACGAACGCGAAGAGATGCGCGAGACCCATCAGCTCATGCGCGGCGACTTCCTCAAGCC
>VFZQ01000981.1 GCA_016871135.1 Acidobacteriota bacterium
CCCGCAAAAGAGTCTCGAATCGGCATTCCGGCCGGATTCCGACTTAAACCACGGGCTGCTAACGCCAAATGTTACAATTTTTCATAGCCGAAGCACGCTAGAATTCCATTTCTTGCAACCAGAGGCTGGCTTTCAACGTCAGTACAAGCAGGATCCCAGGCAATCCGATGGCGACTACTCCGCTACAGCCCCCTACCGAACCCAACTCGCAGCAACATGCTGCCGACGACGCCGATCTGCATCTGCAGCGGCTGCTCGCTCCGCATGTCCCGTTGCACGAACACTATCTGAACACGCTTAAAGGCTTGTTTAAGAAGGAAGTGTTGCCCCCGCTCGAACTCACCTCCAAGCCTGTAGCGGTGAAGGACATCTGGGGCCAATCGGCCGGGAACGAAAAGACCGCGGGCCTCGGCTCGGTAATGGTGCATTGCGCCGTGGTCGGTTTGCTGATCTTCATCAGCACCAACGAAACCGTGCAGAAGGTCGCCAAGGAAGCAGTGCATCTCGTCGCGCCGGTCGATCTGGCGCCATATCAGTCGAAAGCGCCGCAGCAAAAGCAAACGATGGGCGGTGGTGGCGGCGGCGGTAATCTTTCGCCTCTCGACGCCAGCAAAGGCAAACTGCCTAAAATCGCAAAGCAATTTGTACCGCCAAGCGCCGTCGTTCTCAACGAAGCGCCGAAGCTTGTCATGGAGCCGACGATCGAAGTGCAGCCCAACGCGACGCTCCCGCAAACGAACCTCTCCTCACTTGGCGATCCGACGGGCATCGGCCGTATTCCTTCCAATGGCCCCGGCTCGGGTGCCGGTATCGGCTCCGGCTCGGGCGGCGGCGTGGGATCCGGTTCCGGCCGCGGCGTCGGACCGGGTTCGGGCGGCGGAATCGGCGGCGGTGTCTACCGCGTCGGCGGCGGCGTATCGGCCCCGGCGATCGTTTCGCGCGTCGAGCCGGAGTACTCCGAAGAAGCGCGCAAAGCCAAGTTCCAGGGCACGGTCGTTCTCTACATCGAGGTCGACGAGAATGGCAAACCGCGCAATCTTCGCGTGCTGCGTCCTCTCGGTTTGGGCCTCGATGAAAAGGCCATCGAAGCGGTCGCGAAGTGGAAATTCCGCCCCGGCTTCAAGGACGGCAAACCCGTCGTTGTATCGGCGAGCGTCGAAGTCAATTTCCGTCTGCTCTAGAGCATAGTAGAATAGCAGAGGACATCCCAAACGCCTCCTCACCGGGCCGGCGTCCCCTCTCTAAACTAAATGCTCAAACTCAAGGTTGATACCCCCGCCGATCTCGATCCCCAGGAAACAAGCGAATGGCTGGAAGCCCTGGATCAAATCATCGATCAAGCGGGTCCTGATCGTGCGCGCTTCCTGCTAAGCGCATTGACTCGCAAGGCCGCCGTGAGCGGCGTGGAATCGCCGGGGACGACGCATACACCCTACGTGAATACGATCGCGCCGGAAGACGAACTGGCCTATCCTGGCGATCTGTATTTGGAAGACCGCCTGCGCGCGCTCGTGCGCTGGAACGCGCTCGCAATGGTCGTGCGCGCCAACAAGTACGACGCGGGCATCGGTGGCCATATCGCGACCTTCGCGTCGCAGGCCACGCTGATCGAAGTCGGGCAGAATCATTTCTATCGCGCCTCGATCAATGGACAGCCGGGCGATCTCGTATACTTCCAGGGCCACGCATCGCCGGGTCAGTACTCGCGCGCGTTCCTCGAAGGACGCCTCACCGACAAGCATCTGGAGAACTTCCGCCACGAACTGCGCGACTACCCCGGTCTGAGCTCCTATCCGCACCCGTGGCTGATGAAGGACTTTTGGCAGTTCCCGACCGTGTCGATGGGCCTCGGCCCCATCAACTCCATCTACCAGGCGCGCTTCATGCGCTACATGGAAAACCGCGGCCTGATGCCGGCCACCGACCGCAAGGTCTGGGCCTATCTCGGCGACGGCGAAATGGACGAGCCCGAATCCTACGGCGCCATCCGTATCGCCTATAGCGAAAAGCTCGACAACCTGAT
>VFZQ01000982.1 GCA_016871135.1 Acidobacteriota bacterium
TGACGGTGCCTTGGATATAGGTTTCGCGGGCGAGGTCGGCTGGAAAGCTTGAGACGTAACCAGGGGCTTCGATGACATGACGATGATTAAAGCCGATGGTGATGTGGTTGAGGAGATTGGGGGTGATGATGTAGTCGTCGTTGTAGCGGTGATATTCAGTGAGGACTTCGGACGGGAAGCCGGTGCCGGGAATGCCTTCGAGCGCATTGATGCTGGGCCGCGCGGGGCTGAAGAAGTGGCTGAAGAGATAACTGGCGCGGTGTTTGTCGTTAAACACGTAGTCGCCTTTAATCGATGGCAGATGCGAGCGCGAGGTGGAGAAGCTGCGTGAGCGGTAGTTGTTGATGATGCGGGTGGGATCGTCGGGGCGCGGAAGTAGCGAGATGAGCCGGCGCGCGGTGGGATCGATCCGCTCGGGGCAGATGACGTCGAGCACGCCGCGGCACTGCATGCGCGGGCGATCAGCGGCATTGGCGATGATGCGGCCTTGGGCGTCGAAGGGATCGTAGAGAGGTACGGTGCGGCCGGCGGAGTCGACGTTGCGGCGCATGTCCCCGATTTTGTACTCGTCGACGGGTGCGGTGACGAGCGCTGTCGATTGGCCGTTGCGCGTGGAGGCACGTTCGTAGGCGAAGAAGAAGAATGCTTTGTTGCGACCATCGAAGAACTTCGGAATAAAGATCGGGCCCCCGAAGGAGCCGCCGGGATTCCACTGGCGCACGATCGGGCGGCGCGTGGGTGTAAAGGTGAAGCCGCGGGCGTTGAAGACCTCATTGCGATTGAAGACGAAGCCGCTACCGTGCGGCGTGTTGGTTCCGGATTTTGTGACCCAGTTGATAACGCCGTTGGAGGTGCGGCCGAACTCGGCGGAGTAGCCGGAGCTTTGTACCTTGAACTCTTCCATGCCTTCGACCGAGACGCCGTTCATGGCGGGATCGTTGCGGCGCTCGCTCTGCGCTTCGGCGCCGTCGAGTTGTTCGCTCTGGCCGTCGAGCAGACCGCCGCCGATGCGCGGGTTGTTGGCGGGTCCGATGACGCCGGGCGTGAGGATGACGAAGGCGAGATTGCTGCGGACGCCGCCGCCGATGAAGAGCGGGAGGTCCTTGATAGCGGCCTTCGGCATGACTTTGCCGAGGTTGGTGCCTTGCAGTTCGAGGATGGGCGAGGCGGCGGAGACTTCGACGGATTGATCGACCGTGCCGATGGTCATTGAGACTTCGACGCCGGTGACGGTGGCGACGTTGACGCGGAGGCCGGTGATTTCGGACTTGCGGAATCCGGTGCGCTCGGTGATGAGCGAGTAGTTTCCGGCTGGGAGGTAGGGGATGTTGAAAGTGCCGTCGGCGCCGGAGACTGTCGATTGCTTCAGACCGTTGTCGATGTTGTGCGCGGTGACGTTGGCGGCGGGGATGGAGGCGCCAGTTTGATCCGTTACCGTGCCTCTGATTGTTCCGCGGTCTTGGGCGGCGAGGGTGCCGATGGCGGCTAGTAGAAGGAGGGTTTTCATGCGAGATGACCTGTGGGATTATCTTATATCGTTTTGGCCAGTGCGGTGTTGTGGAGGGCGGAATGGCCGATGGCTTTCCCGGCGCGAGCATTTCAGGTAATGTGAAGACATGGAAGTTCAACTCACGATCGATCAGGAGGCCTTCGTCCGCCACGCGGTCGCGACGGGGCGTTACCGGCGCGAGGAGGATGCGATCAGTGACGCACTGGCAATGTGGGAAGCGCGCGAGCGCCGGCGTTTTGAAGTCTTGGTGGCAGTCGATCAGGCGGAGGCGTCGTTAGCGCGTGGCGAAGGGCAGCGGATTACGACGAAGCAGGAGTCGGATCAGTTGGCAGATGAGATAAAGCGACGCGGGTTGGCGAGGCTGGCCAAGTTGCAGAACAAGCGTGTGCAATAGAATTCGCAGTTGGGTCGATGCCGGTATACACTCAAGCTAATGGCCATCGACGACCGTCCCTTCGATGCACTTGAGCGCCACTTCGAACTCGAGGATAGCTCTAGGTCGCCAGCGG
>VFZQ01000983.1 GCA_016871135.1 Acidobacteriota bacterium
CTGTTTCAAGATACCGCACAGCACGGTGGAGCCGGTTTGCAATACGTCTGGTCGAACCATATCGCCGACGCCATGCTCGGCGTATCCTCCGAAGCTCGGGATATCTTGCTGCTGCCGTCGCATCCGGTTGAAGGAGAGCCGTCCCAGCGGACGCTGCCGAAAGGCGCCAGGGCGATGGTCTACAGCCCTGAAGAGGAACGTGCGTGGGGCGTGATCAACGATTCCGGAATCGCTCGCGCGATTGGCGGCGGCGCGCGCGTCTTCGCCGGCGCGCCGTCATTGAGTGTGCCTGGATTTGACGTCGAAACCGTCTCCTCAAAACGGGAGACCGAAGCGGAAGTCTTGCGGCGCCACGCCGGCGATATCATCCTGCGATGCCCATCGGGTCAAGAACCGCCCCCACCCGGCTTTCGCGTTCGCACGGAGTCTGCCGGCGGAAAGTGCTCGATTCTCATCGACGGCCGTGACATCGCCGCGCCATGGCCGCACACACAGATCCGCACGCTGGATGCGGGGCGAGCAATCGTCACGGGTGTGTATCAATTCGACGCTGATGGCACGGTATTGACAGATTGGCTCGGAGAGCTGAAGCGGCAATGAGATTTCATAGTTTCGAATTTCTCGGCCTGTTTCTGCCCATCGTACTGTTCGGCTATTGGTGGCTGGCGGCAAAGGGCCGATCACGATGGGCGCTGTATTTTCTCCTCGCCGCTTCGTTCGTATTTTATGCAGCGCGCTATTGACCGCATGTGTTCGTTCTCTCCGGTTCGATCACATTCAACTACCTCATTGGCCGCCAAATTCTGGCGACCGGATCTCGCAGACTGCTCGGCCTGGGCGTCGCCGCAAACCTGGCGCTGCTAGCGTTCTACTAGTACTCCGGGTTCTTGCTTCCGTTTGGTATTTCGTTCTTCACCTTCACGCAAATCGCTTTCCTGGCCGACGCCGCAGAACGGGAGGTCAGTCAACTGACGCCGGCGACCTACGCGCTGTTCGTCTCGTTCTTCCCGCACAGCGTCGCGGGACCGATTCTGCATCACCGCAACATGCTGGAGCAGTTCGCCGCCAAGGCGACTTCGCGCTGGAACGAATCGAACTTTGCAAGTGGTGTTGTTCATTTCACGATCGGGCTGTTCAAGAAGGTTGCGATCGCCGACACCCTGGCGCCGTGGGCCAATTCCGCGTTCGGTCCCAACGGACCCGGCGATTTCACCGACGCGTGGATCGGACTGATCACCTACGCTTTACAGCTCTACTTCGATTTCTCCGGCTACTGCGACATGGCCAACGGGCTCGCGTTGATGTTCAATATCCGCTTCCCGCGAAACTTCGACGCTCCTTATCAGGCCGACAGCATCGTCGACTTCTGGCGGCGATGGCACATCACGCTTTCCAACTTTCTGCGCAACTATTTGATGTTCCGGCTGCCGGGGAACCGTGTCCGCGCGACATGGATGCGAAATGTCTTTCTGACAATGCTCGCCGGGGGCATCTGGCACGGCGCCGGTTGGAACTTCGCGATTTGGGGCGCGTTGCACGGTTGCTACTTGTTGGCCAACCACTGGTTCCGCGCGTCGAAACGAAGCATGTCGCCGTTCGCCGCTCGCGCGCTCACGCTATTCGCGGTCTTGATCGCGTGGGTTCCCTTCCGCGCCGAGACGCCCAAACGGCGTGGAACTACTGGCAGGCTCTCGCCGGAACGAGTGGCGCACCGCTGGCCGATTCGCCCGGAGGCGCGTGGCAACAAGCATTCGTTGGAGTGCTCGCGTACGCGGTACTTTGCGTACCAACGGCCGAACGGTACTTGGAGAATCGCGTGATCGGCCTGAGCCATGCGGTCACCGCGGCGCTGATTTTTTTCTTCTGCCTGCTCCTGATGCGCGAGACAGCTCTCGATCTGCGACCGTCGGATTTTATCTACTTCCGATTCTGAGCCGCTAACCGCGGGGCAGGCCGTGGTCAATAGCGCCAGAAACTTGGGCGGTACCGCGCGCGCCTCGGAGGTGCGAGTGTCTGGAG
>VFZQ01000984.1 GCA_016871135.1 Acidobacteriota bacterium
TTTTGAAAGCCCGCGCGAAGGTTTTCATCAAAGGTTGCGAAGATGTCGGAGTCGGGCTTGGTGTTCGCCAGCGTGCGGAGGAACAACCACTGGCCGCCGAAATTCTGGATCAGAGCGTCCGATCTGGGATCGTCGATCATGCGGCGCAGTTGCGCCTTCAGAACGGCACTGTCGCGCAGCTTGCCTTGCGCGGCGAGCGCCAGTAACTCGTCGTCGGGAATAGAACTCCAGATGAAGAACGAGAGCCGCGAAGCCAGTTCGTAGTCATTCAACTTGTAGTTCGTCGCAGGTGCCACACCCTTCGGATCGCGCTCAATGCGGAACAGGAAATCGGGCGAGACCAGCAGCGCTTGCAAAGCGTTCGAAATGCCCGCTTCAAAGTTGGTCGCCGCCTTGTAGAAGTTGAAGAGCGGACGAATGTCACTCGCCGTGACCGGCCGGCGAAACGCGCGGCGTGCGAGGTTCGTGATGATCGCTGTGGCGCAGGCGTCGTCTTGCGTTTTGCACGTAAAGATCCTGGTGCGGCTGGGCGTCGGGCCCGGTCCGGTTGCGTTGAACGGCCCTTCGATTTTTGCCAACGCAACGTCTGGTGCGACGCCCCGCTGGGGCGCTTGCCAGCGCTTCACGCTCGCGCCATCGATGCGCAAATCCATCTCGCCCGGCTTCTCGGCGGGCATGCCAGGAGGCGCACCAAACGTGCGGCCGAACGTGCGCAGCGCGACTTCCGGCTTCGGCGATTCGCGCAAAAACGTCACGGCTATGTGATGCAATCCTGCCTTTACCGGCAGCTTCAAACGGAACGGCGTCGGCGGCGCTCCTTCGCCGGTCGAGCCAGCGAGATCGACACGAATTTCGTACTCGGCATCAAGCGGAAAGTAGTGCTTAAACGCCATTCCGTTTGCCGAGCCGACTGGGACTTCTTCGGTCGATGGCGCCTTGCGTTGACTACGCACGGTGCTGCCGTAGGTCGCCACTTCGGGCAGCATCGACATATCGCCGATCGCTTGGCGGGCCACCGTGCGAGCGACGGAGAGATAACGTTCGAGTAGCGAAGGCGACATCGACAACAGATCCGCCATGTTGTCGAAGCCGAAGCCGGATTCATCGACCGGCAATTGCAAGCCAGGTTGCGTGTCGAGCCCAAGGAGATCGCGGATCGCGTTGCTGTACTCGATGCGATTCGAGCGATGTGGCATCGGGGCGCCGGGGTTCGGCTTGGCCAGTGCCGCGCGGTCGAGCGTCGCCGCGAGATTTTTCGCGAATGTATCGATGGCGGCGGCGCTGGGCCTCGGCATTCCGGGCGGCGGCATTTGGCCCGTCTTCACCGCGCGGAGAACCTTTTCCCAGACGGGCGCGTCCTCACCGGCTTTTGCGGGGTCGAGGCCAGTCAACACTAAGCCTCCTGCTTTCATCGCGGCGCTGTGGCACCCGGTGCAATAGGTGCCGGTCAGCGAAACCGTTTGTGCCGCGGCCGAGAGTGCGCAGAAGGGGAGGAGTACGGCGAAGCGTGACACGTGCAAGGGCTTGCGAGTATTGTATCATCGGGCCTTCGCCGCCGATACCCGTGTATCGCCCCGTAACAGTTCAAAGCGCAACATCCACTCTGAAGGTGCGCTGGCCGGAGGAAACTTCCAACTGCGTGCGGCCGCCAGAACTCGGGTTGTAAAGTAGGCGCTGGCGGCGGGTGGCGCGCTCGTCGCTTGCGTAACTCGGCCGTCAGGATCTACTGTTACACGCACGTTCACGCGGACGCGCCCGCGAATTGTCCGCCGAGCCGAAGACGGGATATCCGGCATTACCCTTGCGACGCCGTCAGTGTCGGTAGATGCGGTTGGTTTTGATTCCACCGGTTTCGGCGGAGTGGGCGCGGCGGTCGGCTTAGGCGGCTCTGGCTTCGCGGGTTTTGGCTTGGCGGCGGGTGTCGGCGCTGGCGGGCTGGCAGGCGCCGGCTTCTGAATCACACGCGGCTCCGTCTTCAACTCAGCAACGACAGGCGGTGGCGTTTCCGTCGTTGGCG
>VFZQ01000985.1 GCA_016871135.1 Acidobacteriota bacterium
TGCATCGCATGGCCAACGGCTTTCTCGGCTCGTCGATTGGCGCGTTATGGGCCGCCGATGGCCGCTTGCCGGGAGCTGTGTTGCCTGGCCAACCCAAGGCCAAATCGGTCATCTACCTCTTCATGTGCGGCGGCGTGAGCCACATCGATACGTTTGACCCGAAGGACAACAAACACGCGGGCAAGCTGATGGACGCCATCGGATTTGGCGACAACAACGCGCCGATGAAACGCCCCGTGATTCCGATTCTGCGTACGTTTAAGCCGTATGGAAAATCCGGGATACCGGTGTCGGACTGGTTTCCGAACGTGGGCGGAGTGATCGACGAATTCGCCGTCGTGCGTTCGATGTGGTGTCATCAAACGAATCACTTTCCGGCGGTCATTGAACACGCCACCGGCAAAGCGGTGCGGCAGTTTGAGCACCCGTCGCTGGGCAGTTGGACGACCTATGCGCTGGGTTCAGCAAACAAGAATCTTCCGTCGTTTGTGAACATCGGGCGGCCTTCTTCGCCGGTGCAGTTGACCGGCGGTTACATCGGCTCGGCGCACGCGGCGACGCCTTTTCAAGCGGGTGAGACGCCAATCCCGAATCTGTTTCCGCCCAAATCCGCGAATCGCGCCGAGCGAGAAAAACAGATGCGTGCGCTGCTCGATTGGAACCAGGAGTTCCGCCGCGAGTTCGAACTCGACAGCGAGATCGGCGCACGTTTGCAGGCCTACGAACTGGCCGGCAACCTGATGCGCACAGCGCCGGCGATCGTTGATTACTCGAACGAACCGGAGCACGTGAAGGCGCTCTACGGCATCGGCACAAAAGCGACCGACGACTTCGGACGGCAGTTATTGCTGGCGCGCCGACTGGTCGAAAACGGCGTACGTTTCATTCAGATTTGCCATGCCGGCGGCGGCAACGGCGCATGGGACTCGCACGACGACATGAAGCGCCACGAGCCTTTGTGCAAAGCGGTCGACAAGCCCATCGCCGGCCTGATCGCGGATCTGAAACAGCGCGGGCTGCTCGATTCGACAATGGTGGTTTTTACGAGCGAATTCGGCCGCACTCCGTGGTCGCAGAATACGACGGGCCGCGATCATAATGGCAAGGGATTCAGCACGCTGCTGGCCGGCGGCGGTGTCAAGGGTGGCGTAATCGAAGGCGGGACCGATGAAGTTGGCTACAAAGCGGTTGAGAAGCCGCACTACATCTCGGACCTGCACGCTACGATTTTGAACCAAATGGGATTGAACTGGGAAAAGATGGACTTCGAGTTGAACGGGCGTAAGTTCAAACTTGTTGAAGAGGGGACGGGACCGATACGCGCGATTCTTTAATGCGCGAGCGCGCCCAAGCGAGTCACTCCCGCGGGCGAAATCGCAGTGCCGTACGCATAGACTCGCCGCAGCCCGGTAAGCGCCAGCAGTTCCGGCACAGCCGCGTCGTCGATCTTCGACGCGAGTCCCAATCGCAGTTCCCGCAGTGCCGGCATGCCAACTAAGGTTCGGATCGACTCCGCCGTCACCGGTTGCCTTGAGAGATCCAGAAACTCCAACGCCGGGAGCGCACGCAGCGCCGCGAGATCGCGCAGATCGGTCCGCTCGGCCTCGGGATGGCCGGGCTTGTCGATACCGCGATCGTTGATCGTCGCCGCTGCGAGCGACAAACGGCGCAGTCCTTTTAGTCCGGCGATGCGCGCCAGATTTTGTTCATTCAATGCCAGCCCCCACAAGCCGCTGTCGACGCGCTGCGTGCCGCCGGCATCGAGGCTCGTCAACGCGGGCATCGATTTCAGTACCGCCAAACAGGAGCCCGCCAGCCTGTTGCCGCCCAACGCCAGATGCTCCAACACGCCGAGCTTCAGCAGTTCGTCGAAGCCTTCATCGTCCACCTGCGTAAAGGCGACATCGAGCCAGCGAAGGCCGGTCAATGCGCCGAGGTGTGCGAAGACTTTGCTCGTCACCCGTGTGCCGCGCAAGTTCAATTTTTCGAGCCGCTTCCAACCGCGCAGGTGCGC
>VFZQ01000986.1 GCA_016871135.1 Acidobacteriota bacterium
TAGCATGGATAGACCTTCGCCATGCCCCACCACTCCATTGTCCTTTCGCTCTTAGTCGCGCTGGGGCTCATCACATTTCTCGATCGGATCTGCATCTCGGTCGCGGGCGCGCGGATCATGGGCGATCTCGCGCTCGACGCTGCGCAGTGGGGATGGGTACAAAGCGTGTTCATCCTCGCCTATGGTCTCTTTCAAATGCCGATCGGAGCGCTGGCGGATCGGCGAGGACAGCGGGCGATCGCGGCTTTGATTGTGATCTGGTGGTCGTTGTTCACGGCTCTCACCGGCGCGGCGAGTGGATTCGTCAGCCTGCTGGCGATTCGGTTCCTGTTTGGTCTCGGCGAGGCGGGCGCATACCCGGTAATGACCGGCGTGATCGCACAGTCGTTCCCCGCTTCCGAACGCGCGGTCGCGCAAGGTTTCGTATGGGGCGCGAGCCGTCTCGGCGGGGCGCTGAGTCCGATCCTGGTTGTCCCCTTGCAGCAGGCGTATGGCTGGCGCGTCGCATTTCAAGTGCTCGCGGCGGCGGGAGTGGTATGGGGCATTGTTTGGCTGGCCGTCTACCGCGACAAGCCGAAGCCAGTAACGCAACGCTCGGCGACACCCTGGCGCACGATGTTCCGCGCACGCGGTTTTTGGATGTTGATGGCGATGTACTTCTGCTACGTATGGGGATCGTGGTTCTACTTCACCTGGATGCCCACTTACCTCGAGCGCGGCCGCGGATTCGCCGAGAACGAGATGAAGCTATTTGCATCGCTGCCGTTCTTTCTCGGCATGGCCTCCAACGTCGCGGGCGGATTCTTGAGCGACTACGCTAGCCGGCGCTTCGGAAAGCGGATCGGCCGGTTGGCAGTAGGATCGACGAGCCTCGCACTAGCGGCGCTATGCCTGGCGGCCGTTGCGTTAAGCAGCGACCGCCGCGCCGTCGTGGTTTTCCTTACGCTCGGTTTTGGCGTAATGGATCTGATGCTCCCGTCCGCGTGGGCGATCTGCCTCGACATCGGCGGCGCACACGCCGGCGCGCTTTCAGGCGCGATGAATACGGCGGGAAGCGCAGGCGGGTTTCTCTGCGCGACGCTGTTTGGCACTGTCGTAAAAGCGACGGGCGATTACAACGTACCGGTGCTTTGTATTGCCGGGATGCTGGCACTGAGCGCGGTGCTGTTTACGCGGCTCGATCCGGAACGATCGGTGGTGGAGCCGTCGTCGTAAGCCTTTGAAGCAGTGCTGAACGCACCGATTCGTGATAAACGTAATAGGCACATGCTTCGACGAACATGGATTTCGGCGGCTGCTTCGGCCCTCTACGCACGGGGCCGGAATTGGCCGTTGGGCTGCAATACCGCTGTGCAAGGCTATGGGCTGTTCGAGGCAATCGAACTCTTGCGCCGCCTCGAATTTCCCGTCATCGAAATTCACCCGATGGGCAAGCCCGAACCGGTTCCGAAAGTGTTCCCCGGTTTTCAGTTCGATAAACTCGACGCCGCCGACAAGCGCAAAATCCGGGCCGCGCTCCGGCCGTTGCGCCTGGTCACGACTCACCTGCCCTACACCGGACTCAACTGGCTGAGCCCCGATCCCGCGATTCGCGCGCATGCGGTCCGCACAATCGACACCGCGCTCGATGGCTCGGCGTATTTCGGCGCGAAACTCGCCGTACTGCACCCCCAACCGCTTCCCAATCAACCGTGGATCGATCGCCGTTCGGAGTACGTCGATGGAATCGGGCGCTGGGCGTCGCGGGCCGCCTCGCTGGGCGTGCGGATAGCGATCGAGACCGGATTTCCGCTTTCGGTCAAGGACTTTACCGATCTGGTCGGCGCGCTTCCGATGGCGAACATCGGCGCCACGATCGATGTCGGCCACCAAGGCCGCTTCACCGATTTGACTTCGCGTGTTCCGCCCGAAGACCGCGCCAAGCCGGAATCGATTCGCGCGTACAACGACACCACCATCCGCATTATCGAGACGTTGGGCAAGCGGGTCTTTCATCTCCACGTT
>VFZQ01000987.1 GCA_016871135.1 Acidobacteriota bacterium
GTGCTGCTCGGCAAGCGGTGGGAGGGGAAACAAAATGTTCGAAATTGAATCGCGGTTCAGCGTCGCGCCTTTGATCGCGCCCTTCGTTTCCCCTTGCCGTGCGAACTGCGGAAGGACCTTGAACAGATAGGCGTCGAGTTCGGCGAGATGGGGTCGAATTGAAATGATCGCTTCGTTGTGAAACGCGGGAACGCCAAGCCGTGCGATCTTTCCAATCGTGAGCTTGAAGCTCATCAAGATAGTGCCGGGCGTTTCGGGTTCCGATCCAAAAACTCGTTCACGAGCCTTGTCGCTGACCGTTTCTTTCGTAGCGGCCAGCACTTGGCCATCCTCCATATCTGCGATGCTCACCCAAGCATGATCGCCATTGTTCCAGAAGGAGGTGTCATTGCGCGAAGGCGTTCGCCCGGCAGAGAAATCAACGAAGTTAGCAAATCGCACCCATTCCCCTTTCGGAGGGATTGGGAAAGGCATGTCCGCGATAGCAACGGCGGGAAGCGGCGGTTTGTCCTTGATCTCCCCCGCCTTCACCAGCCGCGCTTTTTCCTTTGCGATCCGCTTCAGCAGTTCCGACGCCGGTTCGTCGTCCGGGTCTTGCGGCACCAGCTTGCCGCGTACGGCAAGATCGAGAATGAAGCGGCGCAGGCGGCCGATCGCATCGGGCGCATCGGCAATCTGCTCGTAATGCGCCAGCAGGCGTTCGGCGTTCATCGGGCCAGCGCCTCGGCAAGGATCGCCTTCAACCGATCACGCAAGCCCGCCGTCTCGGCCTCGGCGCGGGCAAGGTCTCCCAGCAGCGTTTCCGGGTCGCCGTGGTCGTCGGCCACGGTATGCGGGTTCTTGATATCGAGGTTGTAGCCGCGTGCCTTGACCTCCTCGGCCGTCACCTTCCACGCCTGCGGCGTTTCCTCGCGGCCCTTGCGGGTCTTGCCGCCCCACCAGTCGATGCAGCCTTGCAAATGCTCGATGCGGATCGGCTTGGTCATCGAGTAGGCTTTTTGGCCCGCAGGAATCTGGTGCTCCCAGAACCAGATGTCCTTGGTCGGCTCGCCCTTCTCGAAGAACAGCAGATTGGTGCCGATCGAGGCGTAGGGCTTGAACACCGAGTTCGGCAGGCGGACGATGGTGTGGAGGTTGCACTCCTCCATCAGATGTTCCTTCAGCCGCGTCTTCACGCCCTCGCCGAACAGTGTGCCGTCGGGCAGCACTACGGCGGCGCGGCCGTCCTTCTTGAGCAGGCGCACGATGAGGGCCAGGAACAGGTCGGCGGTTTCCCTGGTGCGGAAATGCGCCGGGAAGTTGGACTCGATGCCATCCTCCTCGCGCCCGCCGAAGGGCGGATTGGTGAGCACGATGTCCACTCGGTCCGATTGCGTGTAGCTGATGTAGGGCCGCGCCAGCGTGTTGTCATGGCGCACGAAGCTCGGGTCCTCAATGCCGTGCAGCAGCATGTTGGTGACGCAGAGCATGTGCGGTAGCTGCTTTTTCTCCACCGCCCGCAGGCCCGCCTGCATGGCCTGCTCCTGCGCGGGCTTTTTCACGTAGCGCTCGCGCATGTGGCGGATGGAACAGGTGAGGAAGCCGCCGGTGCCGCAGGCCGGATCGAACAGGATTTCGCCCGGGTGCGGGTCGATGCGGTCCACCATGAAGGCGGTGACGGCGCGCGGGGTGTAATACTCGCCCGCGTTGCCGGCCGATTGCAGGTCGGTCAGAATCTGCTCGTAGATGTCCCCGAAGTGCTGGCGCTCGGTCAGATCGTTGAAATCGACGCCGGCAATCTTGTTGACGACCTGCCGGATCAACTGGCCGGATTTCATGTAGTTGTAGGCGTCCTCGAACACGTCCTTGACCACGCGGCGTCGGTCGCCGGGCTTGGACGAGGTCGGCAGGTTCTTCAGCGCCGGAAACAGGTCGCCATTGACGAAAGCGAGCAGCTCGTCGCCGGTGATGCCCTCGGGGTCGGCCGCCCAGGCGCGCCACTGGTATTTCTTCGGGATCGGCGA
>VFZQ01000988.1 GCA_016871135.1 Acidobacteriota bacterium
CCAAAATCGTCCGCTCCGTCGTTTCGCGCGATGGTCGGGCATCGAGTCCGGAAGCGACTCTTCAATCATCTCCATCTGCAGTCGAATGCAGAGCATCGATTGGCCCGCTTCGTCGTGCAGTTCGCGGCTGATGCGCCGGCGTTCGGCCTCTTCGACATGCAGCATGTGTTCGGCCAACTGCCGCACCTGCTCTTCGCGGGCGGCCAGGCCCTCCACTAGACGCGCTTTCTCGATCGCCATCCAACAGCGTTCAGCGGCCGCGGCCAACAGTTCCATCTCGCGCGGCAGCCACTCGAATTCTTTGTCGAAAGAAAACTGCAGGACACCCCAGGTCAGGCCCCCGCCGGTCAGCGGGACGGACCACAACGTCTTGCCGCGCGCGCTCCAGAACGAGTCCGGCGCGCAACGGCGCAGGGCTGGGCCCATTACACACCGGGCTTGGCCCAACTCACGGCGAAGCGCCGCGCTGTTGGCGATGCGCCAATGCTGGCGCCGTTCGGGCTTCGATCGCCCAAGCGTGGCGCCGAGCGTCCAGACCGTCGCCCCTTCGTCGAGTAAATACAGTCGCGCCCGATTCGCATTCGAAAATTCGGCCAGCGTGGCGAGAAATCGCTGGAGCAGGTCACTCGGCGTACGCGATTCCAACTCGACTCGGAACAGATCGTAAAACGCCCGTGTCTCCGCCTCGCGAACCTGATAGAACGCATTATTCAAAGTGAGGATCACGCAAAACAGCAGTTGTTCGCGAACCCACCGCAGATCCGCCTTCATGTGCGGTGAAAACGCCTCCAGCACGCCTGCCTGCGCCCGGTCGATCTGTTCCAGCGCCGCGATAATGGCCGGCGGCGGCAGATGCATCTTCGCCAGCCGCCGCCCGTTGTATTCCACCTGTTCGAAGAAGTCGCCGATCGGACGGCCTTCGCTCAAGATAGCCAATGCCGCGCCGGGCGAGATCGCCCGCAACGCCGCCGTTTGCCGCTCATCGAGCGACCGCGAATTCCATGATCCCAGCGCCTCGCCGAACGACTTCTCAAGCAATCGCGTCCGCGATTTCAAGCTCGCGGCGATGTCGGCAAGTTTTTGCCGGAGCTGATCGCTGAGCACGTCAGCGGCATCGGCGAGTACGGTTGGTCGGGTTGATCGGGCCACTCAACTAAGGCATCGACCTGAGAACCGATTTCCTTTAGGCCAAATTCCGGCGCGGCCCGGCATTCGCAATGCTACCCTATGAAGATAGTGAAATTCGGCGTCGTCGTCTTCCCTGGTTCCAACTGCGATCACGATGCGCAGTTCTCTGTCTCCGCCAACCTCGGTCAATCGGCCGAGATGCTCTGGCATCGCGATACGAAGATCCCTCACAACGTCGATGCCGTCATCCTTCCCGGCGGTTTTTCCTACGGCGACTACCTCCGCTGCGGCGCCATCGCCAAGTTTTCGCCCATCATCTCCGCCGTCAAGGATTTCGCGGCCAAGGGCGGCCTCGTCATCGGCATCTGCAACGGCTTCCAGATCCTCACCGAGAGCCACCTGCTGCCCGGCGCGCTCGTCCGCAACAGCGGCCTCAAGTTCATCTGTAAGCCCGTCGCACTGTCGGTCGCGACGGCAAATACGCCCTTCACCAACGCTTACGAAAAAGGCCAGATCGTGACGTTTCCGATCGCTCACGGCGAAGGCCAGTACACGGCCGATCAGGCAACCCTCGACGAACTGGAACGCGAAGACCGCATCGTCTTCCGCTATGTCGATAACCCCAACGGCTCGATGAACTCCATCGCCGGCATCTGCAACCACGAGCGCAACGTCCTCGGCATGATGCCGCACCCCGAACGCGCCACCGATCCCCTCATGGGCTCCACCGACGGACTTGGCCTCTTCCGCTCGATGGTCGCCGCCTTCGCCCTTAAATAATCCATGTCAACGATCACCCCGGAGATACTCACCGCGCACAACGTCACCGCGGATGAGTACGGCAAGATTCTCTCTATCCTCGGCCGCGAGCCC
>VFZQ01000989.1 GCA_016871135.1 Acidobacteriota bacterium
GCGCAGGTTCAATTCGTTTCTTTGCACCTGCGCATGAGCGAAGCGATGCTGGGCGAAGCCGCCATCAACCCCGCCGTGCGCTCACGCTTCGTCGACATCCTTTCCAACTACGCTCCCCCGGCCCGCGCCCGTATGGTCGGCGACTGGCTGGCCGAAGGCAAAGTGAAGAAGGCCCTCGAAAACGTTACGCCTTCGGAATTCTACTCGGTGGCCATGGCGGCCTACGGGCAGCAGGCCGAAAATGGCGACCCGCTGGCCCTCGAGATTCGCCGCCTGATGCGCGCCGTCCCGCAGGAAGCCAACTACGCCGCTATTTCGCGAGCCTTCGGATCTCCGAAGCCGACACTCACCAACAGCTATAGTCCTGAGTTGACCCAAGTACGCACGTTCCCCACGCTGATGGGTTACTCGAGCCGCATCATGGCCGAAAGCTGGGAATCGAACTTGCTTTACTTCGCTTCCGTCGCCGACTCTTCCTATATGACGCCTTCGCAGATGAACGTCGCCGTGCCGGAATGGACCAAGTTCACCGTCGAGCGGATCTTCGCGACGCACCTCGAAGACTGGCCGGCGCTGCTGCGATCGATGCGCAAGGTCGGAGAAGAGATCCGGACAAAAGCCAACAACGCAGGCCGCGCGGCCGGCGGCACCGAGTGATAAACTGTCGAAAATCAGGAACTGGCAAAAGGGAGACAACGCAGTGATATCGAGACGGAAAGCGATTAGCATGGGCGCGCTCGGCTGGAGCGTCGCCAGAAGCTCTCTGACGTTTGGACAAGATAGCAGCCGTCCGACGTTCCGCGTGAAGGTCGACATGGTTGTGCTCGGGTTCACGGTCACCGACAAGAAGGGCAAATATCAGAACGAGCTCAAGCCCTCCGATTTCCGGATTCTCGAAGACGGTATCGTGCAAAAGCTAAATACCTTCGCCGCCGGCAACAAGCCCGTCATGCAGATCCTCGACGACGGCACAATGCGCCCGCTTGCCACCGGTGGCGGCGAAGAGCCCAAGGCCGGCCCGGACGTTAAGTCGGACGCCTTCGTCGGAACAAACGTGTTCGTGCTATTCGACACAAGCAACTACATGTACCGCGGGTTCGTCTACGCCTCCGACGCGATCGCCGATTTTGTCCGCGGCCTCGACCGCGCCGACTCGGTCGCCGTCTATACTTTTAGCCGCAATCTCACCCGCGCTTCGGAATTGTCTCGCGATCGCAACGACGCTATTCAGGGCCTGCGAAAAGCGGTCGCCGGCGACGACGCGGCGCTCTACAACGCCCTGCTGCTCGCCCTTCGCGACGCCGCCAAAGTCCCCGGCCGCAAGGTCGTCATCGTCTTTTCCAACGGCCCTGACAACGCCAGCATGGTGGCGCCCGACGACGTCCGCGCAGTGGCCGAAGACGAAGGGATTCCGATTTACGTCATCTCAACCAGCGAAGCGAGCAAGGATGCGATTTCGAGCGGTGTCTTCAAACGCCTCGCGACTCGCACCGGAGGCAAAGCCTATTTCGCCAAAACCTGGCAGAAGCAGGTCGAAGCGTTCGAATCGATCCGCGAGGACCTCGGCAACTCCTACACGATCACCTACTACCCGCAAAACAATCCGAACGAAGGCTTCCGCAAAATTTCGGTCGAGATCGTCAACGACGTGGGCAAGAAATATCTCGTCCGCGTTCGCCCCGGCTACCGCCCCAGCCGGGGATTTTAGCTTTGCCGATACCCGCCGCCGAGGACCACCGTTGAAGACGCTCGTGACGACCGCTCCGTTGAAAGTCAGGGTTGTCGGTAGTGGAAGGTGCGCTCCGTTGAAAGTCACGCTTTCCGGGGCGATGAAATCCGCGGTCAGAGAGATCGGCGGTATCGGTAGGGGAAGGTCCGCTCCGCGGTCGCGGCTCTGTAGGGTTGTCGGTGTTAATAGGGCGGTTGGGGTTGGGGAGGTGGTGACGACTTTCATCTTTTTGTGCGGCCTGCGGCGGGCCATTGGGGCTCCCTTGCGGTCGC
>VFZQ01000990.1 GCA_016871135.1 Acidobacteriota bacterium
ACCTCGCCGTGACCGCCTTTAGCCGTCCCTTCGAACGATTGCGTGCTAGAATCCGCTAGCGGACATGCTTCCAGATATTTCGACACTCGCGCAGTTGCAGGCTCTCGACGCCGATACCCATCGCCTCCAAACCAGACTCGCCGAACTTCCCAAGCTCCTCCAGGCCGAACGCAAGTCGGTTGAGGATCTGAAGAAACGTTGGGATTCGTCGCAATCGTTGATAGCCGCCAATGACCGCGAACGCCGGCAACTCGAAGGCGACATCACTCTGCGCCAAACCAAGCTCACAAAGCTGAAAAAGCAGATCGAGCAAGCCGCCAATGAGCAGCAAGTGACGGCGTTCCAACACGAGATCGACTTCGCAACCGCGGAGATTTCAAAGGCCGAAGATCGCATCCTCGAATTGATGGAGCAGGCCGAAACTCTGGCCGTTGAAACGAAGGATCACGAAGCCGCGCATGCATCGGCGTTGAAGACGGCGATCGCAAACTTCAAGGCCGCCGAACAGGAAAACAAGTCGGGCCAGGCGACGCTCGGGTCAAACGCCGCGCGTCATAAAGAGCTGCTCTCCGGCTTGCCCGGCCAGATGTCGACGCTCTACGAACGTTTGCGCAAGAAGTACAAGTCCGGTCCAATCGTTGCTGAAGTAGTCGGCGGCGCCTGCGAAGCGTGCCAGATCGACCTCCGCCTCGCTTTTCTCCAGAAGATCGAATCGGAACCCGACGGCTTCTTCCTTTGCGAAGAATGCGGGCGCGTGCTGCACTACAACCCGACGGTTAAAGCGGTGGAAGGTTAGCGCGTCATCGAGTCCAACGCCGCCATCGATTCCTCCATCCACCCCGACGCCCAGTGGTGCGCGCGCTGCGTCTCATTCGCATAGTGATGCGGAACGCCTAGTCCCGTCAGCTTCTCGTGCGCGACCGCCGTATCTTTCTGGAACATCTTATAACCGCTGATAGAAATCCGCGACGTTCGAAACTCCGCCGCCCTCTTTTCGAACAGCGCCGGTAGCGCATACCCCGCAAAGTTCTCCGCCGTGCCGTAGATCGTCCCGGACTCATAGCGGCCCGGCGCATCCAGCAATAACGGCGAGTCCCACGCCGCCGCCGCCGCGAACTTGTCAGGATGCCGCAGCAACAGCGTCAACGCACCATTACCAGACTTGCTGAAACCAAGCAGCAGGATCTTTCCCGGTAACCGAGGAACGATCTCTTCCAGCAAGAACTTCTCCTGCGCGATCTTCGGGTTCGCCGGATGATCCGCATACCACGGTACATGCGAAAACGATGGCGCGGCGATCTGCACGCCATACCGCTCCGGCCACCGAAGCGCCAGCGCTTCGTAGAATCCATCGCCCCACTGCGCCGTCGTGCCCGCGATCACCGGCAATACCAGTACGGTCCGCTTCACCGGCCGTCTCTTCGGCCGCGCCACGCGCAGAAAAGTCGCCGTCGCCTGATGCCGGCTCTCGATCGTCTCGACTTCGTACGACACGCCGGCCGCCATCGCCATCCGCCCAAAATCGCGCCGGGAAAAGAGAAACATGTCCCTCCAATGTTATCCTTGTTCTCAATGCAGTTGTGCGACGTTTATCAGGGACTGGGAGAGCAAGTCTTTCGCGAACTCCTCGCGTCCATCTCCATCGGAAAGCTCAAGACCTTTCAGCTCTATGAGCGCATGAAATTGCGATTCCGCGTCAACAAGTTGAACTTGGAATCGCTGGCCCGCTCGGCGCCGCGCCAGCTGGAGCGCATCGCCGTCGAGCGCGACGAGGCCTTCGCCGCCGAAGTGGCGCAGACGATCCTCGTGTGTCATCTCGACGTCGTTATCGGCGTGCTGAACTTCCTCGAGATTCCTCACCAGGAAGGGTTCTTCGAAAAGGACGCGGAGATCGCGAAGTATCTCACCGGCGACTGGCAGCAGCGTTCATGGGATGCGCACGCAAGCTCGATGCCCAAGGCCGTGCTCGTGTTCTACTTGAACCACCTCGCCGCTGAAATG
>VFZQ01000991.1 GCA_016871135.1 Acidobacteriota bacterium
CCGAAGTGATTCTTCAACGCTACACGGAGACGCCGCGGGCGCGGAGATCGGTGAGGAGCTTGTCGTAACCGAGAAACTGTTCGGCGTCGATGCCGAACGCGCGGGCGCCTTCGACGTAGGCGGCGATGTCGTCGGTGAAGAAGCACTCGTCCGGGCGCGCTTGAGCGGCCTCGACGGCGGCGGAGTACATCAACGGCGAGGGCTTCATTGCCTTCACTTCGTGCGACAGCACGAGCTGATCGAATTCCCCTAAGATCGGGTACTGCTCGCGCACCATCTCGATGTGGATGGCGTTGGTATTGGACAGCACGACCATGCGGTAACTCTTCTTTAGCTCGCGGACGAGTTCGATCGGGATGAGCGTGTGCTCAAGGAATATCGACGTCCACATTTCGCAGAACTGTTCATAGGTGATTGGCGCGCCGATGGCGCGGGTCAACTCATCGACAAACGGGCGCGGCTCGATCAGACCGGTCTCGAAACGTTCGACCAATCCGGTGGCGCGGATGCGGGGTGAGATCTCCTCGGCGGGGTAATCGACGTGGGCGGCGAGGGCGGTGTAGCCGCGCTTGAAGTCGAAGGGAATGATGACGTTACCGAGGTCAAAAATGATTGTCCGCAACTGGGCCATGACTTTGATCTTGACAGAATCCGGTGAGCCTCCGATAATCGATACATCGATAGACGATGCCTCAGCAAGAACTACTCCCTGGAACCCTCGACCTGTTGGTCTTGAAGACGTTAACGCGCGGCCCGTTGCACGGCTACGGTATCGCGCAGTACCTGCTCGAGCATTCCGGGCAACTGCTGCAAGTCGGCGAGGGCTCGCTCTACCCGGCGCTGCAGCGGTTGCTCGTCAACGGCTGGACCGAGGCCGAATGGAAACTTACCGAGACCGGAAGGCGGGCTCGGGTCTATAAGCTGACGGCCGCGGGACGCAAGCGGCTGAAGGAGGAGGAAAGAGAGTTCGAACGGATGGTCGGCGCGATTCAATCGATATTGAGGACGGTCTGATATGAACTGGAGTAACCTCATCAATCGCCTGCGCGGGAAATCCGCTACGTTCGACGAAGAACTGGCCGAAGAGTTGGAGTTTCACCGCGCGATGACCGAGGTCAAACTCGGGGATAGCGCGGCCGCTCGGCGGGCGATCGGTAATTCGACGTTGGCTATCGAACAGGCCCGCGACGCGTGGGCATTCGTCTGGCTGCGCGACTTCGCGATGGACGTGCGATACGGCCTGCGCGCGCTGGCCGCTAACAAGACTTTCACGCTCGCAACGGCGGGCGCGCTTACGCTCGGCCTGGGTGTCACGGGCGTCGTCTTTTCGATCTTCAATACCCTCCTGTTCGCGCCCTGGAATATTCGCGACGCCGGCAGCGTTGTGCAGGTGCTGGCCGAACGCGGCGCGCCGGGCAGGTACTCAGGTTTCGTTTGGCCGGAGTTCTTCTATATGCGCGACAACGCGCAGTCGTTCACCGGCATGACGGCGTTCGATACAACCGGCATCCGCGTTACGCAGGGCGACACGATGTGGACGGCAATGGCAAACGTTGTGGTCGAGAATTACTTCGACGTACTGGGAACAGGCTTCGCGCTTGGACGCGGGTTCTCGCCATCAAGCGGCGACTATAAGAACCCGGCTCCGGAGATCGTGCTGCACTTTGATACGTGGATGACGCGATTCGGCGGTGATCAGAGCGTGCTGGGCCGATGGCTCGACTTGAACAGCCATCCTTTACAAGTCGTCGGCGTAGCGGTGCAAGGATTCAGCGGGCCGTCGCCGCGCTCGCCAGCGCTGTGGGTTCCGGCGCCGTGGCGTCAGATCTTTCATCCCGAAGCGGGCGAGTTCAACACACCGAATCGGTGCTGCAACGAAGTCTTCGCAAGGCTGAAGCCCAGTGTCGACCGTAAGAACGCAACCGCGGAGCTTGCAACCCTCAGCGCGCGCTACCGCGAGACGATCAACCGCAAGCCGGACAAGTTCCTGCTTGTCGACC
>VFZQ01000992.1 GCA_016871135.1 Acidobacteriota bacterium
CCGAGGCCGGACAACTCCAACGTGTTGTTGGTGGGATTGTAGTTGGAGAAACCGCCCGCGAAACGCGGTTTGCTTCCCCGCTCGCGCTCAAGACGCAAACCCATATCGATCGTCAGTTTCGAATTGACCTGCCACTTGTCCTGGAAGTAGAAGTTCCAGATCAGTTCGCGGCGGGCCGGGAAAACGAAGGGCAAGTCGCGGCCGCTGAGGCTTGGGACGTCGAGTAAGAAAGAGGCGAACGAGTTCGCAAAGTTCCGCGCCGTATTCGTCGACGTACCCGTCTGCCCGGGGTTGTACTCGAACCGTCCGCGAGGGTTGAACGTCTGGGTTTGCAGCAAATCGTTGCGTTCGCGCCGGATGTCGAGGCCGAAACGCAAGATGTGCTTGGTGAGAGTCTTCGAGAAATTGTTGACGATGCCGAAGGAAGTGACCGAACGCGCCCAAGGCAGGCTCGGCGAGAAGCCAACTAGAGGCGAAGCGAAACCGTTCACGCGAATCTCGGCCAGACCGGAGGTCCATTGATCGAGATTGACGCCGCGAATGCCGATCTCCTCGGACGTCTTCAGACCGCGATCGTTGTTAACAGCGTCATTGCGATTCCGCACAACGCCAACGCGCGACTCCCAGACGAGCGTGGGTGTGATGACTTTCGAATAATTGATGCCCGCGCTCTGGGTCCTCGCCGGACCGCTGCCGGCAAAACCGCCGTTGCGGAAACCGCCGTAGATGCCACCGGGGCCGAACAGTCCGTTGTCGGTGACAACCGCTTTTTGAATGCTGTAGCGGCCAGCGATGCGATCGTTCGAACCGATCACCCAATCGACCTTTGAATCGGCTTGATCAAGCGTCTTGATGCGGACGTTGTTCTGTTGATAGTTGATCTGCCCTTCGACAGCGCTGAGGTTCGGTAGCGGCACGAAGGATAGAATTCTCGTTGCAATCGGGCTGATCCGATTGGCCGGAATCGTATTGTTGGCAAACGGCATGCGGGTGTTGTTGGCGTCGACACCGGTAGCGCTTCGAGGGTCGTAAATGGTCGAATTGCCCGCCGCTAGATTGCCGGTGCGGAACGGCGCGCCGGGCAGCGTGCCGCGGTTGACTTGCCCGAGATGATCGCGGCTGCCCTGGTAGTCGCCGAAAAAGAACAGCTTGTCGCGGACGATGCGGCCGCCGAGCGTACCGCCGAACTGGTTGTAAACCGTCGGCGCTTTGGTCACGGCGAAGGTGTTGCGCGCCTGGATGTTTTCGTTGCGATGGAATTCGAACAGCGAGCCGTGGAAATCGTTCGAACCGCTGCGCAGTGTCACGTTGGTGACGGCGCCGCCGGCGTTACCGAATTCGGGGTCGAAGTTCGAGGTCGAGACGTCGACGGTTTGAATCGCCTCGGCGGGCGGCACGAGCGCCGTCAGGTTGCCGTTGTCGATCTTGTTCTCGATACCTTCGATCTGGAAGTTGTTGAACTGCCTCCCTTGACCGTTGACGCGCACTGAGAGCGAATCGTGCGAGTTGTAGAACTCCGAGTGCGGGCGGAACGGGCGGCCGACGCCGGGCACAAGCAGTAACAGCCCCTGATAGTTGCGATTAAATAAAAGCGGCATGTTCTGTAATTGCGCGCTTTCGATCTTCCCGCCCGTATCGGAGCGGTCCGTCTGCAACAGAGGCGCGGCGCCCGCGCTGACATCGATAGTCTGCGTCACCGCGCCAGGCGTCAGTTCGAAATTAACGCGGGCCGTCGTGTTCGGCAAAAGCTCGACGCCGCTTCGCAACGCTTTGTTGAAACCGGTCTTTTCTGCTTCTACTTTGTAGTCGCCTGGATCGAGGTTGACGAAGAAGAAGTTCCCCGCCTCGTTGGTTTCGCCGTTGCGCTGGAAGTTCGTGCGCGTCTCGGTGATGGTCAACTTCACACCCGGTACAACGCCGCCGGATTGATCGGTGACGGTTCCGAGAATCTGTCCTTTCAAGACCTGTGCGTCAAGCTGCCATGGCGCGGCCAACA
>VFZQ01000993.1 GCA_016871135.1 Acidobacteriota bacterium
GCACTACACGCGCCGCCGCTAACTCGCTATTGCAAGCATTCGGGTTAGCCCGCTTTGCCTGCCACATTTCGCTCTTTTTGCCCATTAGCTGCGAAGGTTGGGCTAGGCCGCATCCTGCGACGAACGAGCCGGGCGCGAGTCATCTACGAGGATACGCTAGTTCACCATCGGCGTTCAACCGTATTGCGTAGGGTTTACAAGGTACTTGCCCGTACAGCTTAGCCGCCCTCCCGGTGAACTCTCTCCACCGCCTCCCAAACCCGCCCCGCTTCGTATACGATCTCGGAAGCCCCCGCTCCATCCGGCCTCCAACGCGCCGCAAACCTTGCATTCGGATGCCCAGCCATCACCGTCACCCGTGGTACTCCGCACGCAGCAGCGACATGTTGTCCCGCCGAATCGTAGCCGACATACATCCGGCTCCGTCCGATTGCCGCCGCGAACGGCGCAAAGCTCCCCTGCCAGATCAACAGCGGCCCCCGGCACGACGCTTCAATCCGCGCCGCACGCTCGGCCTCCGCCGTCCCCGGAGCGCCCGAATCCAATAGCACCTTCAGCCGCCGATCCAACAATCCCTGTACCACGTCGATCTCGAACTCATCGCCGATCCGCTTGGCTGCATTCTCCCCAACCCCGAAACTAACGGCCACATCCGCTGACGGAACCCACTCCGGTGTGGGCGGCGCTATCCACGGCGAAGCGGAAACACCCAACGCCGACAGGGCAAACGCTCTCGTCAGCGCCACCAACGAATCGTCGGGTCCACCTACCGACCGCGACGGAAAAAACAGAATCCTCGAAGTATCCGCCAGCGGCAACAACCCCAACTGCGAAATCCGCGAGTCCGGGTCGATCACCAACGTGTCGTCGCGATCGACCTGGAGCGCCATCCCCGCCGCGACCCGCTCTCGAAGTGACCCCATCCGCTGAAAGGGTGCTTCGAGCAACCCGATTCGTTCGTCGTTCGCAAACAACTCATAATTCTTCCGCGGCCCTGCGAACAGGATCTCCGCCGACGGCCAGCGATCCACCGCCGCGCGCAAGAGCGTGCTCGTAATCGCAATATCGGCGCCGAGCGTCACTCGCGATAACACCACCACCCGTCGCGGTTCGAATGTCGCCACAGCCGATAGGTGCCCGAACCGCGCGGCCAATGCAGAGGCCGAACCCGCGCCAAGGCGCTCCAAAACACGGCTAAAGATCGAAACGTATACGTCGACGAACCGAGGCTCGAACGCATCGGAGAGCGGCTCAATCAACTCGCCGAACAACTCGGAAGCGGGCGCGTCAACCAGTGCGTCGATGACAGCGTCATCAACCTCGCCGCCCCGCGCGAAAACCTCAGCCGAGGTACTTGCCAACGATTAACTCCAGTTTCGCCCGCGTCTCGGCCGGTACGGTCGTCCGGTCCGTGATAATCGCATTCTTCAACGCCGAACGGCACTTGCACGAAGCGTCGACCGGCAGGGCGCCCACCGCCGAAGCCACCAGCTTCGCCGCATTATCGGCGTTCGTGTGCAGCACTTGAATGATCTGCTCCACCGTTACCGCGTCGTGATCCGGATGCCAGCAATCGTAGTCGGTCACCATCGCCACGGTTGTGTAGCAAATCTCCGCTTCGCGCGCCAGCTTCGCCTCCTGCAAGTTCGTCATGCCGATCACATCCATGCCCCATGAGCGATAAACGTTGCTCTCGGCCACCGTGGAGAACGCCGGCCCTTCCATGCAAAGGTACGTTCCGCCGAGCTTGGCTGTAATTCCCGCCCCATCGGCCGCCGACTTCACCTGTCCCGCCAGCCCACTGCAAACCGGATGCGCCATGCTCACGTGCGCCACCAACCCATTGCCGAAGAACGTCGACACTCGCCCCATTGTGCGGTCGAAAAACTGATCCGGCAGGACGAACTCGGTCGGCTTGTGCTCTTCCTTCAAAGAGCCGACCGCGCTCAGAGAAATGATCCGCTCCACGCCCAGCATCTTCATGCCG
>VFZQ01000994.1 GCA_016871135.1 Acidobacteriota bacterium
ATCAGGTGCAGCCGCAGCAACCTTACCTTTTCCTCTGCGCTCTTGTACTGCCGTTGCTTCTTCATTTTGTCTTGCTCCAATTACCTCTTCGGCAAGACTTCCTCTTTTTTGAGCTGAGGCAGCACAGAATTGGGATCCGTGCGCCGGATCGATCCGGCCAGCTTGCGGAGCTCTTCGTAGGCCGCGGCGAACAACACGTCGAAATTCTTTTCTCTCATGTGACAGCCGCCGCCCTTGGTTTGCGAAGGGAGGGGAGAAGGGACATTTTATGCATCGACATCTTCTCCTCTTGATCGGTCTCGCTTCTGCTCAACTGAGCGCGCAGACGGTTACGACGGTCGCGGGCAACTCCAGTTGGGGCGTGCTTTACAACGTTGCCGTGGACCGCGCGGGTAACTTGTACGTCGCCGATCCGCTGCGTCATTCAGTCTATAAGACCGATCCGCTCGGTGTCACTGTGACCATCGCCGGAACGGGGCGCGCGGGCTTTTCGGGAGACGGCACGCTGGCGACGGCGGCGCAGTTGAATTTCCCCAATGGTGCGGCGGTCGGCCCGGACGGCTCGGTCTACATCGCCGACACCACCAACGACCGGATTCGGAGAATTGCGCCGAACGGAATTATTACGACGATCGCGGGATCGGTCGGCGGCTTCTCCGGCGATGGCGGACCGGCGACAGCAGCGCGTATAAACGGCCCGCTTTCGATTGTGCTCGATCCCGCCGGCAACGTCTACTTCAGCGACTACCTGAATTTTAGGATCCGAAGGATTACGCCGGCGGGAATCATCACGACGGTCGCGGGCACGGGGCGATTCAGTCTCTCCGGCGATGGCGGTCCGGCGACGGCGGCGGATGGCGCGCCGTGCTGGCTGGCGATTGCGCCCGACGGAAGCGTTGTCTCCACCGACGACGGCGATGGCCGCTTGAATGGCAATAAGCGAGTGCGGCGTGTAGGCGCGAATGGCATTGTGACGACGATCGCGGGCACCGGCGTTTCGGGATTTACGGGCGATGGCGGACCCGCGCGGACGGCGCAGATTCGCTCCGCATCGGGAGTTGCGGTGGATGCCAACGGAAATATCTTCATCGCGGACGCCGAGTCGGCGCGGATTCGAAAAGTCGATCCCGCGGGTGTGATCACGACCTACGCGGGCGTGGGCACGGCGGGCACGGGCGGCGATGGCGGGCCGGCGATTCGCGCGCAGTTCAACTTTCCGTCCGGCATGACGACGGACTCCATTGGCAACTTGTACATCGCGGATGCGCGCAATTTGAAGGTGCGAAAGATCTCGATTCCGCCGGGTCCGGCGCTGCGCACCGATACGCCCGCGATCACGTCATTCGGTGGCCGCGCGGGATTTTCGTCGAACACATACTTGGAGATTTACGGTGAGAATTTCACGTCGGTCGCGCGGCTCTGGGCGGGCGGCGATTTCAATGGATCGAACGCGCCGACATCGCTCGACGGAGTGAGTGTGACAGTCAACGGCAAGCCCGCGTTCATCTATTACATCAGTCCGAATCAGATCAACATCAACACACCCGACGATACAGCCGTTGGCCCGGTCGTGATTCAGGTAAAGACACCGCTGGGCACGAGTAACGCGGTGACGGTGAATCGCGCGCGGCTATCGCCGACACTGCAAACGGTGCCGCAATTCAACATCGGCGGCGCGCAACATGTCGTTGCGCTGACACCGGACTTCTCGACGTTTATCGGAAGACCCGGCATGTTGGCGGGCGTATCGTTCATCACGGCGAAGCCGGGTGATGCGATTGCGATCTACGCGCTGGGATGTGGTCCGACGAGCCCACCGACACAGGCGGGAGTTGTCGCGGCACAAGCTTCTGCGCTGGCATCGCCGTTCGAGCTGCGCATCGGCGGCCGCGCCGCGCAGGTGACGTTCGCGGGGATCGTCGGGGGAACGATCGGGTTGTATCAGATCAATCTCATCGTGCCCGACGTTCCCGTGGGCGATC
>VFZQ01000995.1 GCA_016871135.1 Acidobacteriota bacterium
TATCGCGAGGCGCGGGAGAAGTATTCGCTCGATCACGAGGGCGCGATGCGGGAATCAATCGCAATGATCCTGACCTCGCCGAAGTTCTCTTACCGCTTCGATTTCGGCGCGGCGACCGACTACGATCTGGCGAACCGGTTGAGTTACTTCCTGTGGGCGAGCATGCCGGACGTAGAGTTGCTGCGGCACGCTGCCGCGGGAGACCTCCGCAAGCCCGAGGTCTTAAAAGCGCAGGCACGGCGAATGCTGCGCGACGGGCGCGTTCGGGCGCTGGCGGTTGAGTTCGGCGGCAACTGGCTGGACTTCCGCGACTTTCAGCAAGTTGGAACCGTCGACCGCGAACGCTTCCCCGCGTTCAACGATGCGGTGCGCGACGCGATGTTCGAGGAGCCGGTTCGTTTCCTGTTGGACGTGATCGGACGCAATCGGCCGCTGCTCGATTTGTTGTATGCGCGCGACACATTCGTCAATGCTCCTCTGGCGAAGCACTACGGCATTGCCGCGCCGGGCGCGAGTGAAAAAGACTGGGTGCACGTGACGGACGGCGACCGCGGCGGCGTTTTGCCAATGGCGGCGTTTCTGACCAAGAACGCGCCGGGGTTGCGGACGAGTCCGGTGAAGCGCGGTTACTGGGTGGCGAAGAATATTTTGGGCGAGCAGATTCCGCCCCCACCTCCGCAGGTTCCGGAGTTGCCGAGCGATGAAACGAAGATGGATCTTCCGTTGCGAAAGATGTTGGAGCAACATCGCGCGAATCCGAGTTGTTCGGGCTGTCATGCGCGATTCGATTCGTTTGGACTCGCGTTTGAAACGTTCGATCCGGTGGGACAGAAGAGGACCCGCGATCTAGCTGGAAGGCCTGTCGATGCGAAGGCGACGTTTCCCGGCGGCGTCGACGGCGAAGGCTTGGAGGGAATGCGGCGGTATATTCGAGCACACCGGCAAGACGACTTCCTGCGCGGGTTCGCGAGCAAGTTGCTGGCCTATGCGTTGGGCCGCAGCGTGGCGTTGTCGGACGAACCGCTGATCGAAGAGATCGCCAGGGGTTGCTGTTTCGATACGGCGATTGAGAAGATCGTAACCAGCCGCCAGTTTCTGAGCACGCGGCGGCAAAGTGGAGGGAATCGATGAGCACTCGAAGAACCTTTTTGCGCGGCGCAGGCGTGACGATGGGATTGCCGTGGCTGGATTCGCTCGCCGCGACAGCCAGCACACCGCAAAGGTTCGCGGCGCTATTCATGGGCACGGGGATCAGTCCTGGGCGCTGGTGGGCGAAGGGCGAGGGCGCGTCGATGGAGTTGGGCGAGTCGCTTCAACCACTGGAGCCGCTAAAGACGAAGCTCAACGTAATCGATGGGTTGTTTAACAAGGCCGCGACAGGACAAGGGATTCATCCGGCGATGACGGGAAATCTACTGTCGGGCGTGCCGATCCGCAAGGGTTCCATCATTCAAGGCGGTATTACGATCGATCAGATGCTGGCGAATCGCATCGGCCAGGACACGCTGCAACCGAGCATGGTGTTAGCGTGCGAGCGCGCAATGACCGGGTTTCACGAGACGAATTTTTCGAATGCGTATAGCTCGCACATTTCCTGGCAAAACAACGACTCGCCCGTGCCGAACGAGATGTATCCGTCGCTGGCGTTCGACAGTCTGTTCGAGAACGGCGGGAGTTTGCGGAACACGAGCGTGCTCGATCGAGTGAAGGATCATGCTGTGGCGCTGGGCGGTAAGATCAGCTCGACCGACAAGATCAAGCTCGACGAGTATCTGGCCAGTGTGCGCGATGTAGAGCGCAGCATTGAGCGGATGCGGACTGAGAAGGACAAGGCGGAAGACCGCGCGCGCGACGCGGGACGGCCGCTCTTTACAATGAAACGGCCGCAGGACGGGCTGCCCGAAGATGTTCGCGATCACATACGTCTGATGTGCGACATCATCGCACTGGGCTTTCAAACCGATAAAACGCGAGTGG
>VFZQ01000996.1 GCA_016871135.1 Acidobacteriota bacterium
TGCGAAAGGCGTTCGCCCAACGGGTCCATGATGTAGGTCGGGTGATCGTAACCGCTGGTCACCAGATAGATGCCGTTCTCTATCGCGCGCGCTTTGGCGAGGTGTTCGTCGCCACCCCAGATCGGCATCGCGATGATCTCGGCGCCCTGATTGGTCAGGTGCCGCGCGGGATCGGAGAAGAACACGTCGTAGCAGATCATCAATCCCAGCTTTCCGAAGTCGGTATGGAACACCGGGAAGTGCACGCCGGGCGTCAGGCCGCCTTCCACCTCTTCGCGCGGCAGATACACCTTGCGATACTTGCCGGCCACCTCTCCCGCGCGGTCGATCAACACGGCCGTGTTGTAGATCGCCGGGCCTTCGCGCTCATAGATGCCCGCCACGATATAGGCCTTTCGCTGCTTGGCGATCTTGCCGAGCGACTCGGTCGTCGGTCCGGGAATCGACTCGGCAACCTCGGTGTATTTCTTGCCGTTTCCAACGACGCTGATTCCTTCCGGCAGAACGATCAGATCCGCGTTCGCGGGCACCTTCGCCGCCACCGTGTCGATGAACTTGCCGACGCTCTCTTCGCGCGACTTCGTGTTGCGTGGCCGCAGATTGACGGTCGCGATCGTGACCTTGCGCGGCGCGGGCGGCGCGATGCGTTCGAGCAAAATGTCGTCCCACCAAACCGTGCCGAGCGGCGCGTTGGCCAGATAGAACTGCACGCTGACCGAGGCGGTGTTCTCCGGCGCCTGCACTTCCACCGAAAGTTCGTTCCAATCGCCCGAGCGCCGCGTCCACGGCGCGTAGTCCGGCTCGCCCGTGCGTTTGTCCTTGGCGTCGAGCCACTCCAGCCGCGCCACCACCTGCCAATTCTCCGCGGCGACGTTCTCGGCTTTGTAGTGCGCCTTCAACCGCAGCCACTCGCCCGGTTTCACGCCGTCCACCTGCCGTTGCCAGCCGCCGTACGCCGCGGCCTTACTCGCGCCGTTGATGGCCAGCGAGCCGCTATCGCCGATGCCGACCTTGGTGTCGACAAACACACGCGGCATCGTTTCTTCGCGCGCGCTCCACGGCATCCAATCGCTATCGCAGCCACAGAAGCCGGACTGCTTCAGGAGGACCTCGCCTTGCAGGGGAGAAAGAATCGCCGCGAGAAGGAGAACGCGCATGAATCCACGCTAGCAAAACGGGACGGTTGACGTGTTGGTTGGTATTTAGGAGAGTTAGAGTATGCCACCTGTTGTTGTGCGGTTACAACCGAATGGACACCTGATCCTTCCGAGAGCGCTACGGAAGCGCGCCGGCGTCGCTGACGGAGCAAGGCTCGAAGTCGTCTGGAGGGACGGCCAGTTCTCGATGACGCCGCAGGCAGCACCAAGTGAACTTCTGGAGCAATTCGGAAAGGCCGTGGACGCGCTGCGTCAAGACGCGAAAGAAAAGGGCTTCGACAAACTCACCAAGCGCGAGATCAACAGAATGGTCGCCGACGTAAGGCGGGAAATGAAAGAGGAGCGAAAACGTTAGGCGTTGTGAAGCGCGTCGTGTTGGACACCAGCGTCGTCGTCGCTGCTTCCATCTCTCCGACCGGGCCGAACGGTCAAGTAATTGAGCTAATACGGCGAGGCCTCGTCAAACCCTATGCCACTACAGTGCTGTTTGAAGAGTACACGCGAGTGTTTGGGCACACCCACCTCGCCCATTTGAATCGCACCAGAATCGCGAATGTGCTCCGCCTACTCAGACGGACGGCCACGTTCGTGAATCCCGCCGGGAAATTGAGAATCTCTGGCCATGATGCTGACAATCACGTTTACGAATGCGCGGCGGCCGCGTATTCCCACTTCATCGTGACCGAAAATCTCAGGCATTTCCCGACCGGTCACAAGTACACGAAAATTGTGACCGCCCGCCAACTCCTTCGGCTGCTCAAAGACTAAAACGCATACCGCAGCGCGAACTGAATCTCTCTCGCCGGCCGCGTATTCGAA
>VFZQ01000997.1 GCA_016871135.1 Acidobacteriota bacterium
GGTTCACCGTTCAGTGATCCGCAAGAATGCTATTTGACAACCAACGCCAATGACCCATTGGATTGGGATAATCCAGTGGCGGTGTTCGCTACCGAGGGTGAGGCGTTGGCGTTTATGGATACTGCCTACTCCTCACTCATGGAGTTTCACCACGATTGGCAGGCGGTGGAATTGTCCGTAGTGGAGGTCTGTTAGTCGTGACGCGTACAGACATGGAGCGCGCGTTGCGTGGCATGTTGAGCGACGCCATCGCGGAGGTGGCGGACGCACGAGCCGATGAGGAGGCGTCAGACTACGGAGATAGTTCGGCGTCGATGGAGCGACGCCATGCGGAGGGTTACGCGGACGCGTTGCGCGACGTGTTGGCGGACGTGTTCGGGGTAATCCTATGAGGGTGTTCGTCGCGATTATTGACACCTACGACGAGCAGGTGGCCGTTGGCGTAACCGGCGATAAGGCAACACGCGAGGCGGCTCGTATGGCTCACGCTTACCTGAAACGGCGTGACGCGTTGACGGCGGATACGTCGACACCGCGCAAGGTGGCAGATTATTTCGGGGTGTGTGTCTACGAGGTGGAGGTGGCCCAATGATGTTCGACACTAACTACTACGTGGCCGATAAGGTCAACGGCGTATGGGTGCAACGGCCCGAACCTATCCGCGCAAGCTACGACGACGAAGATTTACGCGAGGCGGCAGCGTTGCGGCTATTGGGTTCGGAGACACGCAGCGGTGGAATCGTCGTGCTTGCGGATTTTTTGGACGATGACGGCAACGTAACCGAACAGATGGAGTACTGACGATGGCCGGCGCGGGGTATCTGCTGCTACGTCTGGTGGAGGTGTTCGGGAGTCTGGCGGTTATCGTGTATGGGTTCACTTGGTTTCTGTATCGGGCGCGGGATCGGCGCGAGGGTCACACGAGGTGGCTCGTTCGGTTGGTGCTTGACATGGTGCGGGGCGTACGATAGTTTACCTAATAAGATAAACAACCTAAGGAGGGTTGAGACATGGCAACTATTAGCGAATGTCTGAGGGCCGCCGAACGGCTCGCGGAAATCGAACGGTTACGCGACGAGGTAGAGAGCGGGCTAACACATGCCGTGCCGATACTTGACGCATGGGCGGACGCGCTCACAACGGCGGAGCCGTTGCGAAAGCGTGACGGGCTGCGAATCGTCGCTACCGTGTGGCGGTCCTGGCGGTTCACACCGCACAGCTCCGGCGCGTACCTTGACGGCACCGTAGGGATAGTCATCGAACGGAGCGGATACGCGCCAGAAAAGTACGGCACCGCGCATGTTCGCTACTCCGCCACAATGTCGGCGGACGGCGTAACCTGCCCGCCGTGGGAGGCGGTCGACGGCACGCTAAGAACGTTCACAACGCACACGCAAGGTGTCGCGCTACCGGAGGCGGCGGCCCGCCTGGTGGCGGATCATGTTCGCGCTACGTTCGGCGGAATCCCCGCAACGGTCGCGGACGTGTGGGCGGAGTGTTTCGCGTATCACCTCACCGACAGAGTGCATGAGGTTGCGCGAGGCAGAGCGTACGCGCACGACATCGCGCGAACCGTCGAAAACTACGGGCAGGCGGTGACGGCATGAGGCGCGACGAGTTGAGCAGACTCACCGACGACGAGCTATTAGCCGCGATTCGTCGCGGCGACGTTCGACCGGCGACGGCGCGAGTGTGGGCCGATGCAGACTACTTCACCCGCGATAACGCGATGAGGGACGAGGCTAAACGGCGGGGGCTACTATGACGGCACAACTACGCATAAACGCGGGCATGATCTCGGAGTGGTACGCGACGAGGAGCAAGCTCGGCGGGAGCGACAGACTCACGGACCGACAGCAACGTCTACTTATGCTCGCCCACCATCACCACCACGGCATCGCCGGTAGTGGGCGGTTGACGGTGGCGGCGGTGCGCGAGTTCATCGCGTGGGCCGCGGTGCATGGCTCGACAGCG
>VFZQ01000998.1 GCA_016871135.1 Acidobacteriota bacterium
CGCCGGAATGTTCGCCGAAGCCGCGCCCATCAGCATCGCGGGCGTGGTCTTGTCGCAGCCGCACAGCAGCACCACCGCGTCGATCGGATTAGCGCGGATCGACTCCTCCACATCCATAGCCATCAGGTTGCGGAACAGCATCGTCGTCGGCTTCATGTACTGCTCGCCGAGACTGATCACCGGGAACTCCAGCGGAAATCCGCCCGCCTCCCACACGCCGCGCTTCACCGCATCGGCCAGTCCTCGCAGGTGCGAATTGCAGTTGTTCAGCTCCGAGAACGAGTTGCAAATGCCGACCACCGGCTTGCCGAAGAAGATCTCGCGCGAGAATCCCATCGACCGCAAATTCGCGCGGCGCGAGAAGTTGTAATACTCCTTACCGTTGAACCAGGTGTAGGAGCGGAGCGTCTTCGGATCGATCTTGGCCATGAACTGGTTATTATGACATCAGCACATGAAAACGATCGACTGGTCCTACCATCGCCCTGGTTGAACAACCTGCGGCAAAACGCAGGAGTTTCTTGCGAAGAACAAAGCTGCCGTCAAGAACGAGCAGAACGCGAAGAAGGCCGTTATCGGGCGCGACGAAGCGATCGCGCTGGCGCGAAGCGCAAGTGAAATCATCTCGGCGAAAGGCAAGAACGTTCGCCGCCTGGCGATGAAGGACAACCCGTCCGACGACGCCATCGCCGAGTTAATCATCGGCCCAAGCGGCAAACTGCGCGCGCCCGTTCTGCGCGTCGGAAAGAAGCTGCTCGTGGGCTTTGAAGAGGGCGCGTATCGCGAGGTGCTCAGCGCCTAGCGTATTCGAGTTCCAGAAGCAGCCGCACCTGAATCCGGGCTCGGAACCGCGAGGCATGGGCAGGTCGACTCATCAGATGGCCCCTCGCCTCTCCGTTTCACCAGCTATCCTTGCCCACAGCCCGTCGCAGCAGTTCATAGGCGCCTTTGGGTAGGCGAGAATCGTGCTTTGAGCACACTTCGTTAAGGCGCGCTGTAATATTCTCTGAGCGGGAACGCACCAGGAAGTCGCTCAACGCTTCGCCATAAAGCTGGCTTCGCGAGACGCCCCGCCGTTTCGCCTCGGCGTCGGCTTCTTTGAACAGCGCATCGGAAACGGAAATAGAGGTCTTCACATTCCCAGTCTAACTGCGTCCATACCTCGGGTTCGTGTCAAGATAAAACTGTGAGTCACGCACGGCAGCTCGTCTGCCTGGCGAATTCGCGCAAGCCCGACGGACGTTGCATCGCGGGCAAGAGCCTAGCCGGCGGTGAGTCGATCCGACCGGTCAGCGCTCGACCAGGCGCCGAACTGACGAGCGCCGAGTGTCGCTGTGTCGACGGCTGCGAGCCGGCGCTGCTGGATGTCATCGACATCCCCTTGTTGCGAGCCGATCCGCGCGGCCATCAGCGTGAGAACCACTTGATCGCTGCTGGGCCGAAGTGGTCTCGAATCGGCAAAGTGGCCTGGGAGGAAGCGCTTGCCCTCGCTGACGAGATGGAAACGCTCTGGGTGAACGGATTCTCCACCACCGACGGCCGCAACGATCGCGTGCCGCCTGAAAATATCGGTGCGTGCGAAAATTCTCTCGCACTCATCCGAATTAGCGAGATCAGTTTCATCACCAGCGCGTTCCGCAACAATCGGCGCGGCGTGCGCGCAGCGTTCCGCTATAACGGCCGCTCTTACAACCTGAAACTGACCGATTCCGCAATCGAAGCGAAGATGTACGAACGCGGGACCGGAGAGCACGATTTTCGCCTCGACGCGCTGCTCTGTATCAGCCTGACCGAGCCCTTCATCGACGGCCATTGCTACAAACTTGTCGCCTCGGTCATCACAGAAAAAATGGCCCGCCCTAAGACTGCTTATCACTCCGCCGATGAGATAATAAAGACACGGCGATGCTGCTAACGATCGGCCACTCCAATCACTCCGCGCAGCGGTTCACCGAACTCCTGCGGCGGTAC
>VFZQ01000999.1 GCA_016871135.1 Acidobacteriota bacterium
TTACGGCGGTACGAAGTGGCGCGAAACGATGGGTCGCGATGCCTACCGCCGCGGCGTCTACATTCACCATCAACGCACCACACCCTATCCCTTGCTCGTCAATTTCGACGCGCCCGATTCCTCGGTCGCCTGCGCGCGCCGCCGCAGTTCGAACACGCCGCTGCAAGCGCTCAATCTTCTCAACGATCCGCTCTTCGTCGAAGCCGCCAACGCGCTCGCCGTTCGCACCGCCGCCGAAGCGGATGCGCCCGGTGCGCGCATCGACCGGATGTTTCAACTCACTCTCGGCCGCCCACCGCGCGCCACCGAAAAAGAAAAACTTTCGAAGCACCTCGATGCGCAATCGCGCGATCCGCAAGTCTGGACCGGCCTCGCGCGCATCCTCTTTAATCTCGACGAATTCGTGAACAGGGAGTAGTCAATATGAATCGCCGCACACTACTCAGTAACTTCGGCTACGGTTTGGGCAACATGGCGCTGGCCGACCTCATGCATGCCGCTGACGCGCCCAATCCGCTTGCGCCGAAGAAACCGCACCACGCTGCTAAAGCCAAAAGTGTAATCTTCCTTTTCATGGAGGGCGGCCCGAGCCAGATGGATCTTTTCGATCCCAAGCCCGCGCTCGCCAAACACGACGGCAAACCGCTGCCCGCCGAGTTCACCAAGGATTTGAAGCTCGCGTTCACAAAGCCAACTGCCGCCGCGCTCGCCAGTCCGCGCGTGTTCAAGCCGTGCGGCCAAAGCGGCGTCGTTATCTCCGACTACCTGCCCGGCTTGCAAACCGTCGCCGACGACATCTGCGTCGTGCGATCGATGCACACCGAAGCTGTCAATCACCATCCCGGCCAACTTATGCTCTTCAGCGGGTCGATACAAACCGGCAGGCCGACATCGGGCGCGTGGGTGACTTACGGCCTGGGCAGCGAGTCGAAAAACCTGCCGGGGTTTGTGGTCCTGTCGAGCGGCGCGGGCACTTCCGGCGGTGCATCGAATTTTTCGAGCGGCTTCCTGCCGTCGACCTATCAAGGCACGATTTTTCGCAACAGCGGCGATCCGATTCTCTATCTGTCGAATCCCGACGGCGTCAGCCGCGACTCGCAACGCGCCAGCCTCGACACCATCAAGGATCTCAACGAAGAGCATCTCGCCATGCACGGTGATCCCGAAATCGCCGCCCGTATTCAGAGCTACGAACTTGCCTTCCGCATGCAGATGAGCGCGCCGGAACTGCTCGATTTTTCGAATGAGTCGAAAGAGACACTCGACATGTACGGCATCAACGACACTGCCAGCAAACAGTTCGGGACGAATTGTCTGCTCGCGCGGCGGCTTGTCGAACGCGGCGTTCGGTACGTGATGCTGATGGATGCGTCCTGGGACACGCACACCAACCTCAACAAGAAGTTGAAGGAGAAGTGCGATCAAACCGACAAAGGCTCCTCGGCGCTTGTGAGAGATCTGAAGCGCCTTGGGCTGTTGGACAGCACGCTGGTCGTTTGGGGCGGGGAATTCGGCCGCACGCCGATCTGCGAAATCCGCAACACCCGCGATCCCGAAAACGCGGGCCGCGATCATCATCCGACTGGCTACTCGATGTGGCTAGCCGGCGGCGGCGTCAAAGGTGGCATGACTTACGGCGAGACTGATGAACTCGGCTTCAATATCACGCGCGACAAAGTTCACGTTCACGACCTGCAGGCGACGATGCTCCACTGCCTCGGCCTCGATCACCTCAAGCTCACGTTCCGCCATCTTGGACGCGACTTCCGACTCACTGACCTCGGCGGCAATATCGTCACGCCGATCTTAAGCTAGTTCCCTATCCTCAGATACGCGCCTGCGCCTTCATTTGCTGACGCGCTGCAGTTAAACGACATAGAAGGCGCCTTTGCATCCTCCGGGACGCGAATATCGATTTGATAATAACCCACGGTCCCGGGCGCCAACCCGGAGTAAAACACATTGATGGG
>VFZQ01001000.1 GCA_016871135.1 Acidobacteriota bacterium
GCGCAGAGAACGGGAAATCGCCGCCGGCGAGCAGATGCTGATTCAACTCCGGCAACAGTGGACCGCGGCTCACCCGGAAATCAAGCGAGTCGAGTCTCTGCTTGAAATCACGCGCAAACAGCGCGACGATCTCTTGAAAGAGGATGAGGCAAATAAGAAAGCGCTGACCGCGGAAGCGAGCAAGGGAAACAGGCGCGTCGTGGTGACCCGGGAAATGCAAACCATGGAAGCCGCCATCAAACAGACAGAGGCGGTGATTCACGGGAAGTCGCTCGAAGCGCAAGATATCCATAACGAACTTTCGCGCACGACGGCGCAGATCGGTGGGTATCAGGCGAAGATTCTTTCCTCGCCGGCCGCCCAGCAGCAGTATGCCATGCTCACACGCGACCTCGAACAGTCCCGCACAGCATACAACGCACTGCTCGCCCGGCAGCAGGACTCCGAACGCGGCACGAAAATCATTCGGAACAAACAAGGTGAGTCGCTCGATCTGCTCGATCCGGCATCGTTACCGGTTAATCCAAGTGAGCCCAAGCGCGCGGTCATCGTCGGTATAGGGGCCGTGGTCGGTCTGCTGCTTGGCGTCGTCTTGGCCGGTGTGCGAGAGATGAAAGATACCACTCTGAAGAATCTCAAGGACGTGCGCGCTTATACCCAATTGACCGTTCTCGGCAGCGTTCCGCTGCTGGAAGACGATGTCGTGGTCAAACGCCGCAAACGGATGGCGCTGCTGAGCTGGATGACGGCGCTCGTCGTGGGTGCGGTCGTGATGGCCGGCGCGGTCGCATACTACTACGTGACTACCACCTAACTCGTCACTTCCGGAGGAAACGAATCAATGAGCAAGGTCCACGAAGCATTACGCCGCGCCGAGCAAGCGGGCTACATTCCGACAGCCGTGCAGCCGCCGCCGTCGTCCGGCGCACGGGTTCCATCCGGGTTTCCCGGCATGGCCCCGGCGGGTCCGTCGATGCAAGAGGTTCTGGCTAAGGTGCAAGAGGTTCCCTATCGTCCTCTCGCTGACGCTCACCTACTCGATCCGGCTCGCCCCAGCGCGGCACCCAACGAAGAGTTTCGGTCGCTTCGCACCCGGCTCAATCACCTCCAGAGCCTTAGCCCGATTCATAATGTCGTCGTCACTTCGCCATCGCCGGCGGAAGGGAAGTCTTTCACCGCCGTCAATCTCGCGTTGGCGGAGGCCCAGCTCTCAAACAATCTGACGCTTCTGGCCGACTTCGATTTCCGCCGGCCGATTGTTCACTCGATGTTCCAGGTCGACCGTAGCCCCGGCATTACCGACTACCTCATGGGCAAGTGCGAGCTTCACGAAATTATCAAGAAAGTCGCCGGCTCAAACCTCTACATTATGCCCGCCGGCGAAGCGGTTCTTAACCCGCTCGAATTGCTGAATCTCTCTGAAGTGAAAGTACTGTTTGACCGGCTTCCGCAGGTCTTTAACTGGGTGATCCTCGATACCCCGCCGTTGCTGTTCGCCGCCGACGCGAACCTCTTGTCGACGATGTGCCACGGCACCGTGCTGGTCGTTCGCATTGGGACGACCACGATCGATTCGATTACGCGCGCGATGCAATCGCTGTGTGAGAACAACGTCCTTGGCATCGCCGTCAACGGGGCGCGGCGCGGCGAACTCTACAGTAAGTACACCTACTATCACTCGTATTACTACGCCGCCGAGAACGCCAGGGCCGCCGAAATGGCCGCGGCCGACGAAGGTTCGGACGCGCCGCCACCTCCTCCTCCGGCCGATCGAGAGTAGTTACCCGCGCCGCAGCACCAGCGCCGCGTTTTTGCTCCCAAACGCAATGCAGTTCGCCACCGCGTATTCAAATTCGAGCTTCCGCGCAACTGCCGGTACATAATCCAGATCGCATGCGGGGTCCGGCTCCTCCAAATTAATCGTGGGGTGCACGACGCCATCCCGCATCGCGAGCAGAATCGCCGCAA
>VFZQ01001001.1 GCA_016871135.1 Acidobacteriota bacterium
CTCAAAGATGGCGCGACGGTCGAAGAACTCGTCCGCGGCCTCCAAAAGATCGGCGCCACGCCACGCGAAGTGATCGCTATCCTTCAAAGCCTGCAATCCGCCGGAGCCTTCGACGTCGAAATTTCGGTGATCTAAATGGAAATCACAAGCACCCAACTCTCTGCCCCTTCCGACCTCCGGCACGTTCGCGATGCCCACTCGGCCGCAGCCGAATTCGAAGCCGTCTTGGTTAGCCAACTGCTCGAGGGCGCCTTTTCTGGCGATGGGCTCGGCGAGGGCGACTCCACCGCCAAAACTATGCAAGACTTCGGGCGTGACCACTTGGCCCGCGTCATCGCCAAGAGTGGCGGCCTCGGTCTGGCCGCCATCGTCGAGTCTGGGCTTAAGCGATAAGCCGCAACGGTTCGGACTCCAGTCCTTCCACCGCTTCCGGTAGCCCAGGTTCCGGTATCGACTCCCACACCTCGGCGAGTATCAACAATAGCTTCTCGACTTCCGCCAACGGCTCATCCGTTTGAGCGATATTTCCCTCGCCCAAGCGCTGGTGCATGTAGATGTAGAGATCGGCCAAGCTCGCCGCGATCTCTCCGCCGACCTCTCTGTCAAGCGATAGCGTCAGCTCCTGAACGATCGCCGCCGCCTTTGTGATCGCGGCCGACCGTTCTCGAATCCGACCCTCGGCCAGCGCCGCGCGCGCTGTCCGCGTCGCTTCAATCGCGCCACGGTAGAGCGCTCGAACCAACTCCATCGGGCTCGCACTCAGCAGTTCGTAGTTTTGTTGTGTTTGATAGGCTTGTACCGACATGTGTTGTTGACTCGGTGTGCTCAAAATATCTCTTCGGCAAGCCTGGGAGTATCTTGAACCGGAAATCTACCCAACGCCCATCTGTTCAGCCAGGCGCAGAGTATACTCGGGCGGAAGTTGCCGAATCACTTCCCGTGTTTGCCGGTCGATGATCCGTAAGAGCGGCCGATGTGTCTCGCGGTCGAGCACGAAGGTCAACTCGTAATTCTCTCCGAACAACTCTGTTTCGTTAATTGCTTTGACTGCCTTGACGATCTCACGCCGCTCCTCCACTTGCTTCTGCTCGGTGGGAGCGTCAGCCGCGGGGACGGCAGAGATCGACCTGCCAACCGATTTGGTTTCCATACCGACCGCCTCCTTTTGGGGGGTTCTGTAAGGCTTATCGGAAGCCAGTAGACCAGCTTGAGAAAATCTTACGCCAAGTTCAAGACTTTCAGCGTCGTCCCGCGTTCCTTCTCGATCTTCTGTTGCAGCATCATGATCCCGTAGATCAGTTGCTCCGGCCTCGGCGGACATCCAGGCACGTACACGTCCACCGGAATCACCTGATTCACCGGTATCAGAGCGTAGTTCGAAAATACGCCCGTCGACGTCGCGCACGCACCCATCGAAATCACCCACTTCGGCTCCGGCATTTGTTGATACAACTGCCGGATTACTGGCGCCATCTTGTTCGAAACCCGCCCGGCGATAATCATCAAGTCTGCTTGGCGCGGCGTGCCGCGGAACACCTCGGCGCCGAACCGCGAAATGTCGAACCGTGATGCCGACATCGCCATCATCTCGATCGCGCAACATGCCAAGCCGAATGTCATCGGCCAGATCGAATTCTTTCGGCCCCAGTTAATCGCATTGTCAATCGTTGTGAGCACGACGCTATCGCCAAGGCTGGCGGCTGGATCTTCGTCGATTCGCGTGAATAGGTCTTCGGGCGGGTTGGGCAGAACGTGCTGTTCCATGGTTCACCTTCCAGTATGCCACGCCGCCGCCGCTTGCTTCCCGCCTCCCTCAACAACGACACTGAAAGTTTCATGCCAGATTCCCAGTACGCCTTCCCATCCCCCGACTGGGAGCACGCTCTCGACCGCGCCGCCCGCTGGATGGGCGTCCAAAAAACCTATTGGGACATCTGGGGCCGCGAGCATCATCCGACAGGCGCCA
>VFZQ01001002.1 GCA_016871135.1 Acidobacteriota bacterium
CTTCAATGGCTGTGGCGCCTTCGGCGGGCGTAATGGCGAGATCGCCGCTGGCGTCGATCGGCCCGCCAAACGGTGCGCCAAGGTGAACGGGGCCCGCGACGCGCCCACTGAAACCGAGCGACTTACCCGCTCGCGCTTCGATGTTGGCAAGCGAAAACTCGGCGATGTCGCCGTCGACTTCAACGCGCTTGTACTTCGGCAGCGCGGCGTGCCCTTTGAATTGGCCTTCGGGCGAATCCGCGCGAAGATCGGTGACGGTAAGCGCGTCGGGATTGGCGCTGATGCGTCCCGCCACTCGGACAGGATTCATCCGCAATCCGCGCGCGGCGATGTCGAGCGCGGGCGCGTTGAGATCGCCGTCGTACTGAAAACGCGGTCCGCCGAGCCATTGGAATTTTCCCGCCGAGTGAACGGCGCCGCGCCCGGCGGTGAAGTGAAACAGGCGGGCCGATTCACCGAGATCGGTCTGCACCTTTAAGTCGAACTCTCCGCCGATCGAGTCGGCATACACGACGCGGCCGGCGCCGTCGACGCGCGAGGCGACCGACACGACTTCGAACTTCGGTAGTTCGACCGCGCCGTCGCGCACGGCGAGATCGGCGCGCAGATCGACGGGCAGCACAGGCATTCCGGGCATCTCCAGCAAAACGTCCTTCCATGCCACCGAGCCCTTGTAAACAAGGCCGTCGAGCGCCAGCTTGGTTTCGAGGTTCTTCGCCGCGACGGCGAACGGCGTGCGCTTGTCGGCGTAGTTAAACTCGCCGTTGGTTACGGCAAACTCTTCGATCGCCAAAGAGAGAATCGTGGCAAACGCCGAGCGATCGGCGCGGCGCGCACCGGCCGGCGAGGGCAGATTCGAGCGACCCTGGCTGTCGAGAATGATGTTGATCTGCGGTCCGGTAATGGCAAGTCGGCGGAGATCGACATCCTTCTTCAGGAACGACAGCACGCGGAACCCGGCATCGATGCGCGTGGCGGTGAACAGCGGCGCCGCTTGCGGACCCTCGGTTCCTCGCAGTGTGAAATTCTCGATCGTCGCGCCAAGTAACTCGGGATCGAATCGGAATGAGCCGATCGACGCTTTGCCGCCTGTTGCCTTTTCGACTTCGACAATGGCGCGCTCGCGAACTCTGTCGCGCAGCCAGTCGCTGCGGAGTAGCATCCACCACGAACCATAGCCGAGGATGCCAATCGCTCCGAGCGCAAGCCACTTCTTCTTCACCGCCGCGCTCCCTTCGGCTCGAATGTTTCAATGCGAGTCTGCTGGCGCGTTTCCCGCAGCCACTGATCGAGGAAGCGCGCGGCCTCCGCCTCCACATACGCCGCTTCGACTCGCTCTCGCGCGGCTTCAAACGCCGGCTTGGCGCCTTCGGGTTTCCAGCTGGCGTAGAAGGCCAGCAGGGCTTCGTCGGTAACTTGTACCGAAGGACGGAAGCGATAGGCCAGAAAGCGAGCGAACGAAAGGCGCCAGCCGAGGTCTTTCGACAGCTCATCTTCTGTGAGACGATACTCGCGCAACGCATTGATGTACGCTGCGTCGCCGCCCAGGTGCGTGCGCACCTGTTCCAACGCGGCGCGGACTTCGTCCGGCTGCGCCACCGGATAGCGGCTGATGCGGATTTCTTCTTTGACAAGCGCCTGCTCAATCATGCGATTGCGCGCTTCTTCCCAAACGGCTTGCGATTCGTTGAGCGGCGTTCGCGCCAACATCGCAGAGACGCGTAGCGACCGCCGCAATTGGCTATCGGTAATGACCGCCCGGCCCACAGTGGCGACGATGCGATCCACGATTTCGGCGTGCGCGGCGACTGCGATCGACAGGGCAAGAACAAGAGTCCGCATCAGAATGTCTGCCCCAGTGAGAAGTGGAACTGCAATTGGTTGATGCGTTGTACAAGCCTCGTGCCGCCGCCCAGCAGCAATTGATCGCGCGTGCCCCGGAAACCGAAGAACTTTGGAGAGTTCG
>VFZQ01001003.1 GCA_016871135.1 Acidobacteriota bacterium
GCACTTCGTCTATCAGGTTGTTGATCGTGCCGACCGTCGAGATCACCCGCGGCGCGCGCAGATCCGGTACGTGAATCTGCACCTGCAAGTCCATCTTGAACACGAAGCCTTCCGAACTCTTGGCCACAATCGACTCCAACTTCGAATCGAGCTTGTGCGCCGCCGAAACCCGTTCCGCCCAGTTCAGCGTGAGGATCGCCGTTGGCACGACTTCGGCCTTGTAGCAGTACGGATTGATCGGATATTTGCCCGTGCGCAGCGGCTCCTGCCAGATGCCGCGGTGCCCCGGCCTCACCAGCATGCCGAACTTGAACTCGCTGCCCGACATATCCGCCGTCGGCAAGCCGACGTAGGATTTGATCACGGCAACCTGTCCTTGCTCGACAACCAGCATCGGGACTTTCTCCACGCGCACCAGGAACGGGTTTAAGTTGTAAGCGCCATATAGCAGCGGATCGTGCTGCAAGCCGATGCGCCCGCCCTGATTGAGGAAGGACTGAAAATCCTGATAGCTGTTGTGCAGCGAGTTCTTGCTCGCCAGCAGGCGCTCAATCAAGTCGGCGTCGACGGCGCCGTTGTGCTCAAGCTCCGCGATATCGCCATACTGGCCGATACGTCCCGCTATGTCGCCCGACGCCAGCGGCTCGCCTTCAAACGTCGTGACGATGCCGATCGTGTCGGCGCGGCTCGCGGGGTCGTGCTCGGTGCGCACGACTTCCAAATCGGCCGGCGTCAGGCCAAAGGTCTCGGGGACCAACTTGGGCTGCCGCGCCAGCTCTTCCGAAACCGGAATGCCGAACACGCGTTCGCGTGTGATTACAAGAAACGCCACCGGATGCAGCGGCAGCGTCGTGCCCGGAGGCAGCACCGGGCGTTGCACGCCCTTCTGCCCGCCAAACTTCACGAACGCGCCGAGATCGGTGAACTGTTCGAACTCTGTACGGTACATCGCCGACTTCGCGCCGTTTGGCAACGGTTCGCCGATCTGCGCGATCACCACGCCGATCTGCCCCGCCGGGATCTGCACCCATGGGTATTTCTCGACGCCGTAGAGAATCCAAAGTTTGAAACGAATGCCGGGCATCAGAAGCTCGGCTTGATATCCCGCTTCGCCCGCGAAGGCGATCGGATTGTCGTCGGTCAACCGCCGGCTGGAAAACCGGCGCATAACAAGGCCGACCTCTGTCGGCCCGATGCGATGAAGCGAGGGTAAAACCAATACCGCCGCCAGGATAAAAATAAACAACAGGGTTGGTAGTAACATAGCCGCCTCCGAACTCGGAAGCCACTTTCAAGAGAGACTACGAAGTCGATTTCCGGCGGTTCCATGAATCGGACAAAAATCGGAATCGACGATACTGAAGGTACCGGATATGGATGTAAGCGTTTGGAAATCGCGCCGCTTCGCCGGCAAGCTGCTGACATATGTCGGATTGTTCCTGACCGGAGCCGGCATGCTCGGCGCCTTGCAGCCCCACATGGAACTCTCCCGTTCGCAAAAGGTGCAAGCCGAGGTGCTCGGCAACGACATCGCCTTCCGTCAACCTGGACTCTTCGGATTCCGCCTGCAACTCAAGTTCTTCGGCGAACTCGGCGAACAGCGAGTCAACATCACGACCCCCGTTCGCGCCGCCGACGAAGGCGCGGCGCTGCTTGCATACCGCGGCAAACACTTCCAAGTCGGAAAGAGCTACGAGTTTTTCACCACCCCCGACGACCCCAACCGCTTACAGCCCTTCAAAAACTACGACTGGCCGACCTTCGGGCGCTTCATCCTCGTAACCGCCGCCGGTCTCATTGCCTTCGCGATTGGCATGTATGTAGTCCGTTCGGAGAAGAAGGCGTGAGGTCTTCACAACCTCGCCCCGCCTCGAAAAACTACAAATGTAGTAAACACCGTTCACAACACTCGAAAATATTTTCCGACCTAACGGAATCAGCAACTTAGCCGCCATCCAGCCCCC
>VFZQ01001004.1 GCA_016871135.1 Acidobacteriota bacterium
TCGCGGCGCCAGATCTGCTTCCCGGTGTCCTTATTTAACGCGACAAAAAACGACCCGCTTTCGGCGTCGATGTTGATCAACAACGTCTTACCCGAAAGCACCGGCGACGTGCCCAGCCCGAACGGGTTGTTGATTTTCGGCATCGGAAGCCGCCAACGTTCGGCGCCCTTCGCGTCGAATGAAATGGCGCCGTAGTCGCTGAAGAGCGCATAGACATTTTCGCCGTCGGTCGTGCACGAGGGGCTGGCCGAGGAGTTCGCCTTGTGATGTTCGGCCTTCTCCGGCCGTGGCACTTCGCGCCGCCAATTTTCCTTACCGCTCTTGCGGTCAAGCGCGATGACAAAGATGTTCTCGGGCGTATAGGCCGTCAGGAAAATCTGTGACTTGCTGAACACCGGCGACGAGTGCCCCGGCGGCAGCGGCGTCTTCCAGACTAAATTCTTAGCCGGGCCAAACTCGGTTGGCAGGTTCTTCTCGTCGGAGACACCCGCCGAGTTGACGCCTCGGAACTGCGGCCATTCGCCGGCGGCGAGCACGGTGGAAAGGAGAAAGATCGTCCATCGCATGATTTCGTCATTGTATTGCAGGATTCATCCCTTTCGGTAAATCCGTTTGTTGGTGGCACTCGTATCAGTTTCAGAATGCGACTGACAACCCTCCTCGCCGGCGCTCTAACTCTTGGCGCGCAAGAACTGCCGAAACAACACACCTCAATCACGATTACGGCAACAACAGTCGAACCGGCGATCGACAACCTCAACAAAAAAGTATTCGAACAGACGCTATTCTCCCGCGACGATCAAGTCTTCCATCAACTCAATGGCGGCATCAACGCGGGCCAACACGAAGGCGGCGGCAAGTCGATCGAGATCCGGCGCTTCGGCTTTAATTTGGATCACGGCGGCGTTGGCGGCGGCATGAAAATTCTGGTCGACAACGTGCAACAGAATCAGACCACGCAAGGGCATGGGCAGGGTTATCTCGGCTCGCTGAAGAGCATGTCGCCGGAATTGATTGAGGAAGCGAATCTGATCAACGGCCCGTTCAGCGCGGAGTACGGCGATTTCTCGGGCCTCGGCGTAGTGCACATCCGCCAGCGCGAGGCATTGCAGGATCAGTTCACGGTGCGCATGCAGGGCGGGTCGTTCAACACGCAACGCGGGTTCTTCGGATTTAGCCCGGATTGGAAAAACGTGGACTCGGTTTTTGCCTACGAGGGTTCGCATTCCGACGGCCCGTTTGTGAAGCCTCTCGACTATCGCCGCGACAACTTGACCATGAATCTCACGCGCCGCATGAGCGGTTTGCGCAGCGTTGGCTTTCGCTTCAACGGCGGCCTGAATGGATTCAACTCGTCGGGCCAGATTCCGCTCGATCTGGTTAGCGCCGGTTCGCTGGATCGCTTCGGATTTATCGACCCGGGCGAAGGCGGCAAAGTCCGCGCGGCGACCGCCGCCGGCTACTTCCGCCAGGAGACTAAAGATGGCGCGGTCTGGAAAATCGACGGTTTCGCGACGCGTTCACTGTTCGATCTCTACTCGAACTTCACGTTCTTTCTCAACGACCCGGAGCGCGGCGACGCGATCCAACAACACGACTCCCGCTTGGTGCAGGGTGCGAACGCGCAGTACCTAAAACCGCACAAATTCGCGGGCGCGTATTCCTACTTCACCGCCGGCGCGAACTTTCACGCCAATCAAATCAACGTCGGATTGTATCCGCGCATCGGACGCGATCCCCAAGGCATCACCACCGCGGCCAACGCCAATGTCATCAATGCGGCCGGATATGCGCAGGAGAACTTCAGCTTTCTGCGCGGACGGTTGCTCGCCAGCGCCGGCTTGCGGTTCGACACATTCCGCTTCGATGTGCGCGATCGCTTGGTCGACGACGCGCGGGTCGCCGAAATGGCGACACGGCCGCAGCCGAAGTTCAGCCTGGCATACACACCCACGCGCCGCG
>VFZQ01001005.1 GCA_016871135.1 Acidobacteriota bacterium
AAAAGCTGTCGCAAAACAGAAAGCCGCCGCGCTGCAGATAGTCGCGAATCTTCAGTGCCTGTTGATCGGTCAGATTCCAACTGCCCGGCATCGAGACGTGCAGATACGGCCAATAATAAATATCGTCGCCATCGTCCGGATTAACGGGTTGTTCCACGCTGCGCACATCGACGCGCGTTAGCCGCCGGATCGCCGATGCAAAAAAGCGGTCGCCCTTCGGATAATCGATCGTCCAATTCGTCCGGCCCTGCAGCCAGTTGCCGCCGCCACCGCGTCCAAATCCGCCGCTCCCGCCCGAAGGATACATCAGCCGTCCGAGCACCAGTTCGGACCTGTTCGAGTAGTCCGGCGGAAGCGGAGCGTCAGACGCGGCGCCTTCGGCGTTGTCGTAGACGCGGAACTCCCGCTGCGCCCAAACAGCGGCGCAAACCGCGAATACAGCCATAGCGAAACCGCGCCGCATAATCTGTCTTCCATGACGATACAACGGTTCGCCCCGGTTACACCGTAAACTTGTATTAAGTGTTGACAAGACGGTCTTTCCTCGCGGCGTTCGCCGCATCGACGGGTCTGGCGGCGTCGCCACGTTCCTACTGCGGTATTCGATTTCGCCGAATATTTAAGGGGCGCTCATCCCGCCGGTACCTATGGATTCACGGCGACGAGACCACGGCTCGCGATGTGTTGGAGTCGCACATGCAGCGGCACAAGGGCCGCGCCTGGCTGGTCGATAATCCCACGCGAACGATTCGCAACGGCAACATGCAGTATGACCCCAACCGCATGTTCACCGAACACGGGCTCGAACGGAATCTTGTCCGCCTGAATCCTTCGGCAAGCGAAGCGGACCGGAAACGCATACACGCAGTCGTCGCGAAAACGCGCGAAAAGTTCCTGCGAGAATTGACGCCGCCGAAGAAGGGCCTGTTGATCGTCCTGCACAACAACTCGCGCGGCTACAGCGTCACCGACGAAGTCGAGATCTCGAATGCGACCTCGCTGGCAGCGCCGAACACCCCGAACGACTTCTTTCTTTGCACCGATCCGAAGGACTTCGAAATCCTCAAACGCTCGCCCTACAATGTAGTGCTGCAAAACGATGCCAAGGGCGAAGACGACGGATCGCTCTCTCGGCTCGCCTCCAAACGCGGCATGCGCTACGTCAATCTCGAAACAGCGATCGGGCGTTTGGAGCAACAGCGCGAAATGATGGAATGGCTGGAGAAGAATCTGCCGTGACGATTTCGATCGAACGAATCGAAGCTGCTGCGCGAGCGATCGATCCTGTCTTTTTGCACTCTCCTCAATTCTGGTGCGAGCCACTCAACGTCCTGTTGAAGATCGAGACGATGAATCCAATCCGCTGCTTCAAAGGTCGCGGCTCCGATTGGCTGGTCCGGTCGCGCGCGGAAACAACGCCAATCGTCTGCGCGAGCGCGGGGAACTTCGGCCAGGCGATGGCGTACGCATGCCGCTCACGCCGGATCGATCTGACCGTGTTTGCCGGCGTGACAGCGAACGCATTGAAGATCGAACGAATGCGCGCGCTTGGCGCAACGGTCGTTTTGCAAGGTGACGACTTCGATGCCGCCAAACTGGCCGCGCGCGCCCACGCGCACAAAATCGGCGCCCGATTTCTGGAAGACGGCCTGGAACCGGAAACAGCCGAAGGCGCGGGAACAATGATGCTCGAACTCGCACACGAATCGATTGACACGCTGCTCGTCCCGCTCGGCAACGGCGCGCTTCTGGCCGGCATCGGCGCCGCCGCGCCCGCATTGCGGCCTTCGATGAAAATCGTCGCGGTGCAAGCCGACGGCGCACCCGCGATGGCGGAATCGCTGGCGCAAGGCCGGCAGATCGACCACGTAACGATGGCCACCATCGCCGACGGAATCGGCGTGCGGATTCCGATTCCAGACATGCTCGCCACGCTACCGGGCCTTTACGACG
>VFZQ01001006.1 GCA_016871135.1 Acidobacteriota bacterium
CGAAAACATCGACACGCGGATCGGTGAGTTGCTGGCGGAGGTCGATCGGCGCGGTGAACTCGACAACACACTGGTCGTGTTTTCGAGCGATCACGGCGAGATGCTCGGCGATCATAATCGCTGGGCGAAACATGTGCCGTATCAGGCGAGCGCGGGGATTCCGATGATTGTCGCGGGCCTGGATGCGCGGAGAGGCGTTCGGACCGATGCGTTGGCGAGCTTGATCGATGTCGGCGCGACGTTTCTCGATTATGCCGGGGCCGGGACGCTGCCGGCGATGGAGGCGCGGTCGCTGCGCGGGATCGTTACCGGCAAGCAGAAGAAGCATCGCGAGATTGTGCATTCGGCGCTCGAAGAGTGGAAGTTGGTGTGGGACGGGCGTCACAAGTACGTCGAGGGTTTCGCGAAGACGCCCGAGTTGTACGACCTAAAGACCGATCCGGCCGAAAACGAGAACCGCGTTACAAGTGAGAACCTTTTGGCGGACAAGCTCCGCCGCGCTTTGATTTAACAGTTGATTGCCCGAAGCTGCCCTTACAATCGGAGACACATGGACGAGAAAGAAACACCCCAGAAAGATCGCCGCGGTTTTCTGGCGGGCGCTATTTTTGGAATGATGGGCGCGATAGGCGCCGCGATTGGTGTCCCGGCACTGGGATATCTGCTGATGCCTGCAAAGGCCCGGCGGAAGGAAGTCTGGATCGAAGCGGCGGATCTGGCGAATCTGACAGTGAATCAGCCCGAGCAGGTCGTGTTCCAGAGGGAGCGGCGCGATGGGTGGAAGTTTGTCACCGAGCGCGCGGCGGCGCTAGTCGTTCGCACCGGCGAGCAGCAGGTCGTGGCGTTTTCGCCGGTATGTACGCATCTCGGCTGTGCGGTGAGTTGGAGCGAGAACGAGAAACACTTTCTATGTCCGTGCCACACGTCGGCATTTAGCACGGATGGCAGAGTGTTGACAGGTCCGGCGCCGAGGCCGCTCGACCGCTTCGATGTGAAGATCGCCGAGGGCAAGGTCCTTTTGGGCGAAATCAAGCAGTCGGCGGAGGGCTAGACCATGCTTCAAGGTATCGTTGCGTGGCTCGAGAAACGAACGGGCGTCGAGACAGGCGTCAAACTCTTCCTTTACGAGGACATTCCGGCGTCAAGCGGCTGGAAACAGGTGTTTGGTTCGGTGGCAATGTTCTGCTTCCTGATTCAAGTCGTAACGGGAATACTGCTTTCGCTCAACTACGCGCCGACACCGGGCGATGCGCATTCCAGTCTGCGCTACATCCTGACCGAGTTGACCGGCGGACGACTGCTGCGAGGACTGCATCATTGGGGCGCCAGCATGATGATCGTGGTTGTCGTGCTGCACATGCTTCAAGTCTTTTTGTGGGGCGCTTATAAGAAGCCTCGCGAGGCGACATGGATGATGGGCGTCGTCTTGCTGCTGCTAACCCTTGGGTTTGGGCTGACGGGGTATCTGTTACCTTGGGACAACCGCGCCTACTGGGGCACCGTGGTGACGACGCAAATCACGGCGAAGGCGCCGATCGCGGGACCGTATCTGCTACACCTGATGGGCAGCGACGACGGACAGATCGGCGTGCAGACATTCGCACGATTCTACTCGGCGCACGTGTTGTTGCTGCCGCCGTTGACGATGATTCTAATGGCGCTCCATATCTACCTGGTGCGGCGGCATGGCGTCGCGCCGGAACCGAATGAAACGGCGCCGCCGAAGAAGTTCTATCCGGGCCAGGTGTTCAAAGACACAGTCGCGGTCTTCGTGATGTTCTCGATCCTGTTCGCTCTTGCGGTGGCGGTGCGCGTGCCGTTGGGCAAGATCGCCGATCCCACCGACACGACCTACATCCCGCGCCCAGAGTGGTATTTCCTATTCCTATTCCAGATTCTGAAGTTTTTTGAAGGACCGATGGAGATCGTCGGCTCGATGGTGCTGCCTGG
>VFZQ01001007.1 GCA_016871135.1 Acidobacteriota bacterium
GCCTCCGGCCGAATGTTTAGAAAAATTCGTCCGTGGCGAAGTTGGGGAACGCGGAGCGATTCACATGCCGCAAAACACAGAAGTTGGCACGACCGTGCGGACATCGAAATCGACCCCTTTCTCGCGGCAATACCTCGGGGCCCTCTGCATCGCCGGCGCCGGGTGACTGCTGCCGTAGTAGGAATTTCCCATTGTGCGCGGGCTCCGGGGCGGGTTACGACTGACCCTCGTATCGGAAAAGAACCCAAGCTGCCGGTGCCTGTCAAGTCATTTATCCAGGTAACCGAAACGGGTCTCGGTTGGGTCAGATAAGAAGTAACCGAGCGACGACGGCGTTGCGTGATCTTGCTAGGTTGTGATTGTCCGCGCGGGGTCGCGCCCGAACGGATGTCCAAGGCCGATGCGACGGACTGGCTCCGAAAGCAGTCGGCACAAGCCCTTCCAATGACTGGAAACCCCAGGCCAACCGGACTGGCTCGGCGGAAGGGCTTTCTTGTAGAAGATGCGTTCTGCGTTTGGTGAAGCTCCCGAGCGGAGGCCTTGGACAGTAAAACGCGATGGTTGCCGGGCGGGGTTGGCCCGGCTTCCTTATTTCTTCTTGCCGAGCATTTGCTGCATCCAAATGGCATGGCCGCGCGAGTTCAGTCGCGGCGCCGGGCCACGCCGTTTTGGTTTGCCTTCCGTAACGGCGGGCTTGCCTTCGATCAAATCGAACAACCGGTTGCGCAACGATTCCACTTGTCTGCGCAGCGCGGCGACATTGAGCGCTTCGTATTGCCGCTGCAGCCGTTTCCGCGTCGCGCCGGATATCTGGCCCGACTCCATCACACGCTGATAGGGTGTTCGCGGCTCGTCGTATTTGCGGCGGATCTTTCCACCGTCGCGCACTTTTTCGATCAGCTTCATAGTGGGTTGAAAGAAGTTCTTGTACAGCCGGACCGCGGCGTATAACTCGCCGAGCAACTCGAACTCCGCCTGGCTGTCCATCCGCCGGTACCCTGCGACTTTCCTTACGTGCGTCCAGTTCTTCTGTTCGATCCAGGCGTTGTCGTTCTTCTTGTACGGCCGCGACCGCGACATCTCGATTCGCGCATTCTTGCAGTATCGCCACAGCAAATCGTTGATGAAGCCGGAGTCGTTGTCGGGGTGAATCTCGCGAATGCGAAACGGAAGACGAGTGCGCAATCTGGCCATGGCCTTCTGCGTCTCCTCCTGGGTCCGCCGCCAGATCGCTTCCCCTTCCCACCAGCCCGTGGCGATGTCGACCACCGAAAGCGTATGGACGTATTCCCCCGCCACCGAGCGGCCCGAGTGCAGCACAAAATCTACTTGCAGATTGCCCAATTGCGTCGTGTCCCATTCCGAGGCGACCTTCACGGGGATCTTCTGATACAGCAGCGGATGCGCCGCCGGGTTCCGATTCCGCCGCAGTCCCCGCGCTCGCCGCTCTCGGGCCAGCAGACGGTCGATCGTCTTCGGCGATATCGCCTCCAGCTTCGCCGCTACCGCGTCGTCGCAGCGCACTTCGTTGGCTTGGCGTAGCGCCGCCAGTTCCCGCCGGATTGCCGGCGCCAACCGTTGTCCACACGGGTAATCGAAAATCTCCCATAGCTTTACCAACTCCGTCAACACGTCCGCGCCGTAGCTTGCCTTGCGCGGCGACCGCTTGCCAGGATTCGGTTTCGACGGATGCGCCAATTTCCGAATCAACACTTTCCGGTTCAGCCGCGTCCGCTTTCGCGCTTCGTTCAGCAACCGCGTCTTACCGCGCTTGTTTGCTTTGGCGTAGTCTTCCCGTACCCGCTCCAGATACTGCTCTCGTGAGTGCATGTCCATCCTCCGGCCTCTCGGCCGTTTTTCACACTCACGCCATCTCCCGTTCGCTTACTTTTGTTTTTGACCCAACCGTATGGGCTACGGTTACATTTTACGTGACCCAATTCGCGGTG
>VFZQ01001008.1 GCA_016871135.1 Acidobacteriota bacterium
GATTCCATCATCAAGGCCGAAGTCTGGCTGCCGGTGCGGTGGAACGGAAAGTTTCTGGGCGTTGGAGGCGGCGGGTTTGTCGGCTCGATCAACCGCAATGGCCTGGCGGCGGGAGTGCGCGAGGGCTATGCCGCGGCCTCGACCGATACGGGGCATGAGGGCGGCGGCACGGGGTTTGCGGTCGGGCATCCCGAGAAGGTCGTCGACTTCGCCTATCGCGCGGTGCATGAGATGACGGTCGCGGCGAAGTCGTTGATCGTGGCGCATTATGGGCGCGCGGCGCGGTTGGCGTATTGGCAGGGTTGCTCGACCGGCGGGAGGCAAGGATTGATGTCGGCGCTACGATATCCGGATGACTACGACGGCATCATCGCGGGAGCGCCGGCGAATAATCAGATCGAACTGTGCGGCTGGCGGATGGACATCATGGTGGCGGCGTTGAAGGATCCGGCGCGGGCGCTGCCGGCGGTAAAGACGGCGTTGTTGAACGACGCGGTGATCGCGGCTTGCGATGGGATCGACGGCGTGATCGACGGCCTGCTCGACGACCCACGGAAGTGTTCGTACGATCCGGCGGTGTTGTTGTGCAAGAACGGCGATAACGATTCGTGCCTGACCGCGGGTCAACTGGCGACGGTGCGGATGGCGTACTCGGATGCGCGGCGCAAGAATGGCTCGTTGATCTACCCGGGGCTGGTGCGCGGGGGCGAACGCGGGTGGTTGCTGCCAGGCGCGGCGAAAGAACCTGGATCGATCGACCTGGGAATGTTTCGGGATGTGTCGCGGCAGGATCCGGCTTGGGACTGGAAGACGTTTGATATCGAACGCGATGTGGCGATGGCGCAGGAGAGGGCCGGATTTATTGAGGCGCGCGATGCCGATTTTTCGAAGTTCAAGGCGCGCGGCGGGAAGCTGCTGATCTATCACGGATGGAGCGATGGGGGCTCGGGCGGGGCGATTTCGCCGCTGAATTCGATTCACTACTACGGCAAGATCAAGCCTGTTGGCGGAGACTGGGCGCGGTTGTTCATGATCCCTGGGATGGCGCATTGTGGCGGGGGATCGGGACCGAATCAGTTCAACGCGCTGGCGGCGATGGAGCGGTGGCGGGAGGAGGGAGTGGCGCCGGAATCGATTGTGGCGGCACGGGTGGGGAATGGCGCCGTCGATATGACGAGGCCGTTGTGTCCGTATCCGAAGGTGGCGGTTTACAGGGGGTCGGGGAGCGTGAACGACGCGGCGAATTTTGCGTGTAAGGAGAGGTAGGATAGGAGGTGAGTATGGGCCGAATTGAAATCAATCCAGAGATCTGCAGCGGGAAGCCTGTGATTCGGGGGACGCGAATCATGGTTCGAAATATCCTTGGAATGGTCGCGGCCGGGTGCAGCGTTGATCAAATTCTTCATTCCTATCCAGACTTGGAACGCGAAGATGTGGAGTCTGCATTGGAGTACGCGGCTCAGGTGATCGATCGGGAACAAGTCATCGCCCATTGAAACTGTCGATTCTGCTTGACCAGAATGTCGTCCTTGAGGCTCTTGGTTTCCTACGTGAACGAAGGCCGGAGTGGACCGTTCAGCATACGCGCGAGTTGGGTCTAAACCGTGCCACGGACATTCAGGTTTTTGAGTGGGCGCAGCGAACCGGAGCAATCGTCGTTACATTCGACGAGGACTTCGCCGATGCACGTACGTTTCCCTTGGGCACTCACGCGGGCATTGTGCGGCTGCGCGTCTGGCCGACATCGCCGAAGCGTACGCTAGAAACTCTCGCGAGACTGATGGACAACGTGCCGGATGAGGAATGGCCCTGCGCACTAATTATCATCGACGAAACTCGGATTCGAATCCGGAGGCTGCACGGCAACGTTTCGCAGTAGACTGGACAGATGTTCACTATCGACTTAAGCGGGCGAAACGCGGTGATAACGGGTGCGTCGTCGGG
>VFZQ01001009.1 GCA_016871135.1 Acidobacteriota bacterium
TCCCGGCCCCGTGGCGTTATAGAGTTGTGCACGCGGCGATCACAACAACCAGCGAGTCCGACATCGAATCCGTTTTTCGGGCCTACTATGGACGGCTCACCGGGCTGATCTCACGCGTGGTTCGTGATCGCGCGAGGGCGGAGGAGATCGCGGTCGAAGTGATCTTGAGGTTCTCGCGGGCGCGGGTGGCGGCCGATCGAATCGAACCGTGGCTGCTGCGGGCGGCGGCCACGGCGGCGATCGACGAGTTACGGCGGCGCGAACGGCGCGGGCGAAGAGAGTCGTGGTTTGGTTTCTTCGCAAAGCCGCCGTCGACGCCGCACGAGTCGCTGGCCGCGGCCGATGAGGTGGCACGGGTGCGCGCGGTGCTGGCAACGCTGCCAGCGCGTGCGGCGGAGCTGTTGTTGTTGCGCGCCGATGGCGCGTCGTACGAAGAAGTGGCGGTTGCATTGGAAATGAACGCGGCGTCGGTTGGCACCACGCTGCGCCGGGCACAGGAACAATTCAGAAAGGAGTATGCGGCACGTTATGGAGAACGAACGGTGGGTGGATGAAAAGCTGGCGGTGTTGGGCGGAACCGCAAACGTCGATATCGACGCGGGTCTGTCGAAGTTGCGCGGCATGCAGCGCGCACGGACGCGGCGCATCGTCATCGCAAGCGGCGTGGTGGGTGCGCTGGGCGTGGCGGCGGCGCTGCCGCAAACGCGCGCGGTAGCCAAGCAGTGCGTCGACTACTGCGGTGAACTGATCGGCGGAGGCGCTTCCGGAATGGCGCCGGAATTCGCGCTGGGTGATGTGAAGTTGTCGGACTATCGCGGCCGCGTCGTTCTGCTGAACTGCTGGGCGACGTGGTGCCGGCCGTGCGAGGTCGAGATCCCGTGGTTCATGGACTTCGAGCGTGTGTACGGCCCGAAGGGTCTTTCCGTGATCGGCGTGTCGGTCGATAGCGGCTGGGATGTGTTGACGCCGTTCGTGCAACGCAAGGGCATCAACTACAAAATCGCTCTGGCCAACGACGAGTTCTCGAAGATCTACGGTGTGTCGGCGGTGCCGATGACGTTTTTGATCGACCGCGCCGGGCGCATCGCGATCACACACACGGGCCTGGTTTCGCGCGAGGTCTACGAGCGCGACATCGTGCGGCTACTTGGGTAGTTTCGTCATTTTCTCGATCGCCTTGGCGAGGTCGTTCGGAGTGACAACGAGCTGTGTGCGGCCGTTGCCCGCCTTCGCGAAACTGGCCAGGAGATTGTCCGCGGGCGCGGGGAATCGGGACAGCGAAAGCTGGTGCATCGGCGGGAACGACTTCGCCAGCTCGCGCAACAGCGGCGTCATGCCGCCCTGCCAGCCCCACGCGGGACCGAGAAATACGACGACATCGGCCTTGGCGATCGCCTCCTGGTGTTCCTTGAGCATCGACTCGAGAAACGCCGCCGGGCCGGGGCCTTTCAGCGTTTCGACCGAGACGACACCGAGGTTGATTTCGGCCAGCGCGCGGCCCAGCCGTCCAAGCCCGCGCCCGTTGAATTCGTTGGAAGAGTAGACGACCTTGCGATTGCGCGAATCGGCGGCGATGACGGTGGCGGCGGTGAACCTGGCGTTGTCGAGAATACTCGTCAGCGACGTGATCAGAATGCTGCGGTCGTAGCTCGAAAGCCGCACCATGTTGCGGCGGGGGAACAGCGGCGCGGCGTCGATGATCACGGCGACGCGTTTGGGCTCCTGCGTCGCGTCGAGTCCGCGCCATCGTTCGCCGCCGACGGCGGTGACCTGGTTCGGTTCGAGCTTGGTTTGAATCTTGGCGTCGTCCTTAATTGTCAAAGACCACGCCTTGCGGCAGGCGCGGCCATCGTTGTCGGCGACGTAGGCGCGGATGTTGTACTCGCCGGGGCCGAGTTGATAGCCGCCGCCGTATTGAATCTGGGTATCCTTCGGGTAGAATC
>VFZQ01001010.1 GCA_016871135.1 Acidobacteriota bacterium
TGGTGAAGCGCTAAGTCCTTGAAGAGCGCAACATCGGTGAGCATTCCCCTGTTTGCCTCTCGTTCAAGTCGCGGGATATATTCGGCCCTGAACCGCGCGGTCTCGGCTTCCATCCTGGCGAGTGTCTGCCGACTGAGTCTGCTGATGAGGGAATGTGATTTTTCGTCACACTTCGGCGGATAAGTGGAAGGTGTATTGTTACGGCGCGCCATCGCTCCCTCTGCGGTTCCCTAAATGGAGTAGCCGCCTCTGGGTAGGGTTCCCAGCCTTCGCGCCCCCCAAGGCCGGTGGGGTCATGTGATGAATGGTACCGTCTTTCGCGGCGCTTACAAAAACTAGCTTTTTCGTCGTTGGGCGGTGCGCTTCGGTTTTTGCAATCGGGACCGGGTCGAGGAATTGAGTTTAGCCGCAATTCAGCCGGGCGCACAGAGATCACCAATGTGGTGTAAAGTGGTGACGGCACTAGAGGCCGCCTATGAAAGAGAAACGGTCGCAGGGTAAGAGCCTAAAGGCTCAGAGGAAAGCGGCAGTCCGGGCGTCGATCACGTTTCCGCCGGATCTTTACGAAACGCTCGAAGAAATCGCGCAGCAGAAAAAAGTGTCACTGGCGTGGGTCGTGCGCGACGTGCAGGGCCAGCGCACGGGCAATCTTGCGTATCGCCTCACGATCCGCGAGCCACGCCACGACTTCCAACTCGCCATCGCGCCGCAAAATCCCAACGTCCCGCGCGGCGGTTCGATTCCGCTTACCGCCACCGCCATTCGCACCGACGGTTTCGACGGCCCGATCGAAGTGTCGCTCGAAAATCTGCCCGCCGGCTTTTCCGCGACCAAGGCCATCATCCGGCCTGGACAAAACAGCGCCGTGCTTGTGCTCAGCGCCGGCGTTGATGCCAAGCTCACGAGCGCCGCGCCGCTTGTCGGCAAGGGTCGCGCCGGAGCTATCGTCCGCGAAGCGAATCCCGGCGACGCGCTGCAGTTGATCGCGCTTGCGCCGAAAGCCGATGTGACCATGACGTCGTCGACCAAGGTGGTTGAAATCGAGCCCGGCGGCGTCGGCTCGGTGAGCGTGAAGATCGCGCGCAACAACGGATTCGGCGGACGCGTTCCGGTGGATGTGTTGAACATGCCGCCGCGCACGGAACTGCCGAGCTTCGGACTGAACGGCGTGCTGCTCAACGAGAACGAAACCGAGCGCACCTTCGAAATCGCGGCGACGCCGCAGGCCGAGCCTGGCGAGCAGTACATCGTCGTCGGCGGCCGCGTGGAAACGCGCAGCCCGCAACAGAACACCTTTGTCGCGCCCGAGCCAATTCTCGTTCGCATCAAGCCGAAAACAGCGATCAGCCAGAACGAAAAGAGCGGATCGGCGTCCACCGCGCGGAAATGAACACGTCCGAATTCTTCCGTTCCGCCCTGGATCAAGGGCGCGGCGTTTTGCGTCTTGCGCCCAACTGGGTGCCGCGCGCGCACATGCGCGCGGGCGGCCGCCTGCGCCTCCATCCCAACGACCTCTTCGCCTTCGGTCCGCATCGCGGCGCGTTCGACGAGCGGTGGCTGGCGTCGAACGTAAAGGCCAACAACGGCCCCGATACGCGCCCCGATGAAGGCCTCAGCTATGTCGAATTCGGCGGCGAACTCGCGCCGCTGGCCGCGGTCACCGGCGACTCCTGGCAAGTGCTCTGCAAGCTCTTCGACAACGCCGTTCCGATTCCGTTCCACTTGCATCGCCAGAAGTACGAAGCCTACTTCTATCCCGCGCAATACAACCACTCGCCCGGTGCGTTCCCGTATACGTTTTTCGGACTTGAGCCACATACTTCGCGCGAGGACATTCGCCGCTGCCTGGCCCGCTGGAGCGAAGGCGACAACGGCATTCTCTATCATTCGAAGGCGTACAAGTTGAAGCCGGGAACGGGCTGGCAGGTCGACGTCGGCGTG
>VFZQ01001011.1 GCA_016871135.1 Acidobacteriota bacterium
AGGTCGTCGATGGGCGGCGCGACATATTCGCCCCAACGGTCGCGCTCTTCCTGAAACGCTTGCTGGCGAGCGGTCTGAAACGCCGCGGTCTCCCCCGCGATAGAGGATAAAAACGCCTGATGATCGGCCAAGCGAAACTCACCCTCTTCCATGCGTGGCGCGAAAGACCGGTCAGCGCGCATTTCCAGCAGCTCCGCCGCGGTGACGGGAAAGAACTGAATCTTGTCAAAGAAGTCGAGCAGCCATGGTTTCGGCTCACGATAGGTCTTCCACATTTGCGTCGTCCGGCCGACAAACTGGTAGCCACCCGGCCCTTCCATGCCGTAGACGCACAGATAGGCGCCTCCGATTCCAACGGCGCTTTCCGGCGTCCAGGTGCGCGCCGGATTGTATTTTGTCGTCACCAATCGGTGGCGAGGGTCGATCGGCGTCGCGACCGGCGCGCCGAGATATACATCTCCGAGCGCGAGGGTCAACCACTGTGCCTCGAAGACAATTCGATATACATCGTCAACGGAAGCCAGGCCGTTGATGCGCCGGATGAATTCGATATTCCAGGGGCACCACGGTGCGTCGGCGCGCACGCCTTGCATGTACTTTTCGATGGCTAGCCGCGTCTGCGGATCGTCCCAGGACAAGGGAAGATGGACGGTGCGGGAGGGGACGGCTTCGAGCGGCCGCGACTGGGCGGCGTCGATCCGTTCGAATAGTTCCTCGCGGTTCAGTCGGCCCGGGTTGTAGTGAATCTGCAGGCTGCGAATTCCCGGCGTGAGGTCGATGATGCCAGGAGTGCCGATCAGTTGCCGCCGCAGCGAGTGCGCGGCGAACGACAGCGAGAAGTCCAACTGATTCGCGCCAAACTCCACGAGCAGATTCCGGTCGCCATTGGCGCGTATCACGACCCCGGGCGCTTGACCGCGAAGAACGGCGGCTTCGCGGTTCACTCGCAGAAAGCGAATGGTGTCACCCGCTTTAAGCTGTCCGATTTTCCAGCGTTCGGCGGCCACAATGGTTGCCGGGCAAACGAATCCGCCGCAACTCGGACCGTCAGGTCCGAGAATAATCGGCATATCGCCGGTGAAGTCGATGGCCCCGACGGCGTATGCGTTGTCATGGATATTCGACGGGTGAAGCCCCGCCTCGCCGCCGTCGGCTCTCGCCCAAACAGGCTTGGGGCCAACCAGCCTTACACCGGTTCGATCGGAGTTGTAATGAACACGCCAGTCGGTGGAAAAAAATTGGTCGATGTCGGAATCGGTGAAGAAGTCCGGCGCTCCATGCGGTCCGTAGGTGACTCCAATCGACCAGTGATTTGTCAGGCTGGGCGGGTCGGCGCACGGCGACGGATCGCATACCATTTCGCATCCGCCGAAATGGAGAATGTCACCGGTGCGCACGTGGCGTCCGCCGAACTTGCCAAGTATGAAAGTCGACCGGCTTTCAAGGTAGGCGGGCACATCCAGGCCACCTCGAACCGCGACATAGGTTCGGGCGCCGGGCCCTTCCACCGGGCCGAAGTGCAAGGTCTGGCCTGCCTTAACCGCGAGGGGACGCCAGCGGGGAATGCCCATGTCGGCGCCGCAAACAGCGACAATGGCGTCCTGATGAAATCGTAGCGTTGCGCCTGTCAGCGCCATTTCCAGAGCGGCGGCGGAATCCGTATTGCCCACGATGCGATTGGCAAGCCGAAAGCAAAGATCGTCCATCGGCCCTGAGGGCGGCACTCCGACGCCCCAATAACCCAGTCGCCCCGGTGCGTCCTGAACGGTGGTCTGTGTACCGGGCTCGAGAAATTCGATCGCCGTTGGGCGGTAGGCGATCGAGCTCAACAATGAAGTCGTGAAACCGCCACGCGCAAACGCCTCGGAAGCGCACACCGTGCGCAGGTAATCGACGTTGGACTCGATCCCAAAGACCTCGGTCGTATTCAATGCCGAGCG
>VFZQ01001012.1 GCA_016871135.1 Acidobacteriota bacterium
AAGACGTTGCCGCTGTTGGAGGCGAAGGCATCGCAGAACTCTCTCCACCGGCGTTGCGCCACACGCTTGGCCTCGGCAAGTTCGGCGTCTTCCGCCTCGGCGTTGACGACGGGTGCGTGCTCGATTTCGCCGAATACCGCTTTCACCGGATCGGCGGCGCGCAATTGAAACGGCACGAGGTCGCTGCCCGGCGCCATGCGCTTCGACGGACGATGCAGCAACGCCATCACGTCGGCGCCCCACAGCCGGGCCAAAACTCGTCCAATCGTCGGGTACGGATTTGGACCATTGCGCAACGCGTCGACCGAAATCCACGCGCGATGCTCGCGGATCGCCATCGCCAGCCGCTGCTCGGCAACGCCGCTGGCGACTTTCTCCGCATCGGCCACATACGGCGCGGCGTGCACGTGCAGTACGAAAGATTCACCCTGAATACGGAACGGAAGAATCGGCGATTCACCACCCACAAAGTTCTCTACGTTCTCCGACGCGGCGAGCCCAACCGCCACGCCAAACTCGCTCGCCAACAACGCCGCCAGCGTCTGAGCATTCATCGCGCGCGGCTCCGACAGCAGCATCACGATCGAATCCTCGGAGCGCCGCGGCCGGTTGCGCCGCCACTCCAAATACAGCTTCCAAAGCGTCCGCAAGCCTAGTCCAACAAGCGTCCAAAACAAGAACAGAATGATGCCGCGTATCATTTGCGCCCCTCGACCACGCCCTTTGTGAAGTAGCCGTGCAACTTCCCATCGCGCAAGAACTCCCAATCGTCGATCTCGTCGATCCGCACTTCCACGCTCGACCCCATCCGCAAGCCAGCCAGATCATACGGCTCATTCGCCAGACGTCCTCTAATCACACCGCCATCCATGTGAAGCACGGTAATCCAGATGTGCTCGGTGACATCGCCGCGCGTGACCGGCGCCTTGAGGACGAAGTCCTCCCCTTCGCGTGCCCCGAAGGCCTTCTCGAATTCGGGCCACCGCTTGCGGGCCAGATTTCTTGCGGCCACCAGCGCGGGGTCGCCGCCAAATCGCGCCTTCATGCCGAACTCAGCCGCCATCATCCGGGCAACGGCCGCCCTATCAAACGCCGGCGGCTCGCCCAACAGCACAACGAGCGATCGGACCTCAACCTCTTTCGGGCGCGAAACACGCCACGCCAGCGCGCCGCCAATCGAGGCGACGACGAAGGCGAACACCAGCGCCACACGCTTATCCAAGCGTCACTTCCAATCGCATATCAGCCGATTGTGGCAGATTGGCGTGGCTCGTGCTCACACAGCGGATCCTGGCCCAGCGGATCGCCCGTCGCCGAAAACGCGCGCGCCCGCGAGCCGCCGCAAACGTGTCGAAACTCGCAAACGCCGCAGCGATCGTGAAAGGTCTCGGGATTATGCAACGCCGTAAACAGCGGTGAGTTGCGGTAGATGTCGACCAGATCGTCCTTTCGAATATTGCCGGCGGGAACCGGAAGGAACCCAGCCGGACAAATATCGCCGGTCGCCGAAATGAACACGATGCCGTGGCCGTCGCGAATGCCGAACGATCGCGCCGCCGGGCTGCGTTTGATCTGCTCGCCGGTCAAACCTTCAGCGCGCATTTCGCCAATCGCGATGCGCCGGTAGGACGGCGCTTCCGTCGTCGCGACGATGAAGGGCGCGCTCTTCGAGATGCAGTAGATCCACTCCATGCAACGTTCAGCGGCGGCGGCATCCAGCGGCTCGAGCACCGCTCCTCGCCCCACGGCAATCAGAAAGAACAGGCTCCAGCGCGCGATGGGGTACTGCTTCAGCACTTCGTAGATCGCCGGTAAATCGGGCGCGGTTTCGGCCGAAACGAGCGTGTTGACCCGCACAGGCATCCCAAGATCGCGCGCCCATCTCAGAGCGTCCATCGTACGCGCAAACGTTCCGGGCACGCCGCGAATGCCGTCATGT
>VFZQ01001013.1 GCA_016871135.1 Acidobacteriota bacterium
GCGGTGTCAAAAACTGTGTCAAGATGTAGGGACAAAAAAAGGAGCTTAATGTCCCGCCTCATTTTTGCCCTCTTGGTTGCCGCCGCGCCCGCGCAGGCGCAAGTTCTCTACGGTTCCGCGGTTGGCACCCTGCAAGATCCCACCGGTAGCGTCATTCCGAACGCCACGGTGACGATGACCAAAACCGCGACATCACAGGTCCGCGAAACGGTTTCCACCGCCAACGGCGGGTACACTTTCGCCAACCTGGAGGCGGGCGCGTACGATCTGAAAGTCACCGCGACCGGTTTCCGTACGTTCACCAAGACACGCGTCGAGATTTCAATCAACACGGTGACGCGCAACGACGTGCGGCTCGAACTGGGCCAGGTTGCCGATCAAATCACCGTCGAGGGCCAAGCCACGGCGCTGCAGACCGATAAGTCCGACATTCGCGCCGAGATCTCCGGCCGTGCCGTCAGCAATCTTCCGCTGGCCTCCTATCGCAATTTCCAGAGCTTGATCAACCTCGTGCCCGGCGCGACGCCGGCGAACTTTCAGAACTCAGTCGGCTCCACGCCGGCGCGCGCGCTGACGACCAACGTCAACGGCACCGCGCGCAACAACAACAATACGCGCGTCGACGGCGCTACCAACGTCTACATCTGGCTGCCGCACAACATGGTTTATGTGCCGCCGGTCGAGTCGATTTCGACGGTCAACATCTCCACCGGATCCTTCGACGCCGAGCAGGGCATGGCCGGGGGCGCCGCGGTCACGGTGTCGACCAAGTCAGGTACCAACGATCTGCACGGCTCGGCGTTTCATTATCACGACAATCAGACATTGCGCTCGCGGAATTTTTTCCTTCCCGCCACCAGCAAAAAGGCGAAGGCGATATTTAACATCTTTGGCGGAACACTCGGCGGTCCGATCGTGAAGAACAAGCTCTTCTACTTCGGTAGCTTCGAGGGCACGCTGGAGCGCGCGGGTATCTCGCCGACGCCGTACTCGCTGCCCACGGCCGGCATTCGCGCGGGCGACTTTGGCGGCCAAACGGCAACGATCTACGATCCCCGCACCGGATCGCTGGATGGAACCAATCGCCAGGTGTATCCGAATAACCGGATCCCGGCCAATCTGATTCATCCGATCTCGAATCGCATTCAGGCGCTGGCGCCGTTGCCGAATCTGCCGGGCACTTCGAACGGCACGCTGCAGAACTACTTCGCCGCTGGCACCGAAGCGTTGAACCGCTACAACTATGACACCAAGGTGAATTGGAATCCGTCGAGCTCGCTCATGATTTGGGGCAAGTATAGCCGCATGGATGCCTTCGTGACATCGAAATTCGCGTTTGGCGATCAACTCGGCGGACCTGGTCTAAGCCGCGCGGGCGCGCCCGAAGTTTCGACGACCGATGTCAATATTTACACGGGTGGATTCAACAAGACGCTTTCACCGACTTTCCTGCTCGACGGCACGCTTGCGCTGACACGCATGGATCTGCACGGATCGTATCCGGGCTATGGCAAAAACATCGGCAGTGAGGTTTGGGGCATTCCGAACACAAACGATCCGATTACCGTCGGCCCGGCGCCTGAGCGCGTAAAGGCCGCCTGCCCAGCGATTGCAAACAACGCGTGCTATTCCGGCATGCCGAGCCTTTCTCACGGTTTTACCACGTGGGGCGCGACCGCCGGATGGCAGCCGCACTTCTACAACGAACGATCGCTGACCTACACCACGAACTTCACCAAGATGAAAGGTCCGCACGAAATCCGCTTCGGCTTCGAACTGGTCCGCTTGCAAATGGACCAGTGGCAGCCCGAAGTGAGCGGCGGCCCGCGCGGCGGCATCTCTTTCAGCGGCGACGTCACCGGCGCGCGCGGTTATACGTCGAACTTCCTGAATCAATACGCGACGTTCCTGCTGGGCCTGACCACCAACATGACCAAG
>VFZQ01001014.1 GCA_016871135.1 Acidobacteriota bacterium
CGATTCCAGATCAACATGACGAACAGCGCAACGGCGCCGATCAGCACCGGCACGTAACCGCCATCCAGGAACTTGCCCACGTTAGCGCCCAGGAACGGAAGATCGACCATTAAGAACAGCGCCAGCAAGCCGCCCGCCTTCAGCCGGCTCCAGCCCCACGTCTTGCGCGCGACCAGGAAGAACATGATCGAGGTGATCAGCATCGCGCCCGTGACCGCGATGCCGTATGCGGAGGCAAGCCGCGTCGACTCCTTGAACCACAGCACCAGTGCGAGGCACCCGGCGGCCAGGAAGTAGTTGATGTGGGGGATGTAGATCTGGCCCTCGGTGTGATGCGCCGTGTGCTTCACTTCGACGCGTGGGAAGAAGCCGAGCAGCATCGCATTTCTCGTTAGTGAGAACGCGCCGGAAATCAGGGCTTGCGAAGCGATAATCGCCGCCATGCTGGATAGAACGACAAGGGCGTAGGTGGCCCAACCGGCGGGCACCATCGAGAAGAAGGGATTCGCCATCGACTCCGGATTGCGCAGGGCGTGCGCCGCTTGTCCGAAGTAGGCGAGCAGCAACGACGGCATGACGAAGCAGGTCCAGACCGCGCGAATGGGTTTGATACCAAAGTGCCCCATGTCGTCGTACAGAGCTTCGCCGCCCGTCACCGCCAAGACCACCGAGGCAAGAATGTGCAGACCGCTCCACCCATGCCTGACGAAGTAACCCACCGCGTGATGCGGCGACAGCGCGCCGAGAATTTCCGGATTGTGCGAGACGTGATAGACGCCCAAAGCCGCCAGCGTTCCGAACCAAACGATCATCACCGGGCCGAACAGCTTTCCGACCGCGCCAGTCCCGTGGCTTTGAATGGAAAAGAGGCCAATCAGAATCAGACATGTCACCGGAACCACGGCGCCGGCCAGACGCGTATCGGCGACCGCCAAGCCTTCCACCGCACCAAGAACCGAGATCGCGGGTGTAATGATTCCATCGCCATAAAGAAGCGCCGCGCCCATCACAGCGAACAGCGCCACCGCGGCGATGCGGCCCGGCCGCGCCGTTCGCAGTTCGTCAGGAACAAGAGCGAGCAATGCGAATACCCCGCCCTCTCCTTTGTTGTCCGCGCGCATAACGAACGCCAGATACTTCATCGTTACGACCAGAGTTAGCGCCCACGAAATCAACGAGAGCACGCCGAACAGATCGGCCTCCGTTGCTTCGTGTTTGCCGGCAGCGTGGAGGCATTCTTTCAACGTATACAGCGGGCTGGTTCCGATATCCCCGAACACCACCCCCAGCGCGCCCAACGCCAGCGAGCCGAAGCTCGCTTTGTGCGAATGATCGTGTGAAGACACTATTGTTGAGTATAAATCGTTCAGCGAACGCTGAACCGCGGCATGCGGCCGGAGAACTTGAATTCGCCGATCCAAAGATAACTGCCGTCGAAGGCCGGCACACCGGGCCAGAAGAAGGAATCGACGCCGATGCGAGGCTGCGGATCGCCCGCGCCTAGGATCGCCGTTGCCGGACGCCGAGCGATGAAGTCTTCGATATCGCGCCACGCGTAGACGCGGTTGCCGGTGGTGTCGCACACGAACAGTTGTCCGTCGCGCAGCAGCGCACCTTGCGGCAGATTAAACATGCCTTGTCCGTAGGAAGCGCGCGGGCGTGCATCCGCGCTCAACTCCGTGACGCGATAGACATGCACGGTGTGATTCTCGGTAGAAACGATTACGACATGTGTGCCGTCGCTCGAAATACGCGAGGGCTGGCGGATGTTCAACGTAAACAGCGGCGGTTCGTTCGCGGCCGGAATGCCGCGCCATACCGAGACGCGGTTGGCGTCTTGCTCGCCCAGATAGAAATACGTGTCATCCATGGCGACGCCGCGAATCTCGCGCCACGGTCCGCGCACCACGGCCGACGGCATCTCGCCGCTACG
>VFZQ01001015.1 GCA_016871135.1 Acidobacteriota bacterium
CGCCGCCGCCGCCGCCTCCGCCGCCTCCGCCGCCTCCGCCGCCTCCGCCGCCTCCGCCGCCTCCGCCGCCGCCGCCGCCGCCGCCGCCGCCTCCGCCGCCGCCGCCGCCGCCGCCTCCGCCGCCGCCGGCTCCCGCTCCGTCGACGGCCTCAACGGCTTCGACAGCTTCGACGGCTTCGACGGCCTCAACGGCTTCGACAGCTTCGACGGCCTCAACGGCCTCAACGGCTTCGACAGCTTCGACGGCTACGACGACGACGGACCAAACGTCAACAACGACGACCTCGACTTCCGGAACCTGATCATCGAGCTTGTTGGAATTGAAAACGCCCGAGGGAGACCTCGGGCGTTTTTCTTTGTGTGAGTTATTCGCTAAGCCGACGCAAAACGAAGCGCGGGCCGCCTGGGTACGCTGACGCCTCGATCTCCCGAATTCTGGAGTCGCGATCGAACTCCACGACATGACTTGAGGTTGACGCAACGCCGTCGACTTCTCCCCGGCAGTTTTGCCGCCAGCCAAATCGATCATCGGACAAACGCCAGACGCGCGGCGGCTCGCAGCTAGCGCGATGGAGAGCCATGCTCGCCATGGCGTACCAACGTTCCTCTCGACCTTCCGCATTCAAGATGCGTCCGGAGCCGTAATTGCCGAAACCGCCCGGTATGTTCTCGATGATGATGAGACTGTCCCCATCCCAAACGATGTTCATGCCGAAGTCGTTACCGAAATACACACGGCGGCCTTGAACGCGCTGGGCGTACACCCGGTACCGCGTGCCCGCCAAAGAAAACGACCACGCAAAACGATCGAGGGATTGCTGATCAGTCTGATCAAAACTCGGCAGCAACCGCTTGACGGTGTTGACCTGAGGGACGTTGAGCGTGCAGGCGCTCACCGCCAAGAGTGACGTGAGACAAACGACTTGAGCCGCTCGTCGACTCATTCGCCGACCATCCTATCCTGATTTTGATAAAGCATGTCGCCATGAGTACGGCGCATAGATTCCCAAAGGCTTCCAGGCCAATCCTCAACCATACGGCCTCCGTCACGGTTGATCGACCGGAGGATGGTTCTGAAGGCGCCACGAGTATTGCGCTGCGAATAGGGGTCGAAAGGAATACGGAAAATTAAGCCTTTATCGAAGCTTCCTTCGCCGAACACTTCGAAGGGGACATCGGTCAGAGTGGCAAAGGCCCCCAGCGACCAACCATTCGCGAAACGCTTTTGAATTTCGAGCGTGGCACCGACGTCCTTGGCTAGGTAGCGCCCGGCGTGAAACGCCACATCCATATTGTGAAAACCCGTCGCCCAATAAAAACTCAGGTGCCCAGTGAGGGTCTTGTAATCCCGTAAACCAAACATTTTGTCGAAGTCGCGTTGCTGTACAGCGATGACATTGACCCCGACGGCGTAGGGCTTATCCACGCGGCGCCACAGGACTTCGCCACCAATGCCTGAAAACATCTCCTCGAGGATACCTCCGTAGGTTTGGAAATAGAAATCTCGCCCAAATTTGCCTCGCTTTACTAGCGCGAGCTTATCTATCCCGCTCTTACCCTCCTGAAGGTAGCGCTTGAGATCGCTACGGACCGGTGGCAACTGGGAGTCACCATCGCGAACGATTCGGTCGAATTGGCTTGCAAGATTCTGCGCCCAAATACCCTCTAAACCCCAACCTCGACCCAGATCAGCGACACCCCGAACACTGACCAACGTCTGATACAACAGCGGCGCATCGGGATCGAAGAGGTAAGTTCTTGCAGTGAGCTCCGCGGTCCATTGCCCGTTAGGATACTTGAAAGTCCTTAGTTGGCTCGGATTCTCGATTTCAACGGGCCGATCGAGCGTGATGATGGGCGCAACTATCGACCTAAGGTCTTGCTCTGATCCACGGCGCGCGATACGCACCGTGTGCGTCGGTAGGGCAAGG
>VFZQ01001016.1 GCA_016871135.1 Acidobacteriota bacterium
AGTTGGTCGAATCCTGCAAAAGCCGCGCATCAGCGCCGAAGCTGATCAGAAACGCCATGTCTTTTTGCCGGAGCACCTTTTCGAAGAACAATCCGGCGGCCTGCTTTTCTTCGGGAATCATCGCTTCCTGGCTGCCGCTGACATCGACCAGAACGCCGATGGTCAGGGGCAGATCGGTCTCGCGCGTGAACGACTTGATGGACTGCTGCTTGCCGTCTTCGAACACGGTGAAGTCGTCTTTGGTGAGCGACGGAACGAGCGCGTTGTTCTTGTTGCGCACGCTGAAGGCGATGTTGACGAGATCGACGTCAATGCGAAGTACGATGTCGTCCTGCTGTTGCGCGCGCAGTGAAAGCGCCCCGCCGAACAGGGTCGAAATGGATGCTCTGCGATTCACTATCCTCATAGATGGCCCTCGCGGCCGTTACGTTCCATGAGAAAAGCACTCACGCATTTGCGCTCGGCCGATCCGGTGATGAAGTCGATCATTGAAAAAGTTGGCCCTTACAAGATCGTATACCGGGAGCCGGATTACACGACGCTGGCGCGGTCGATTGTTTATCAACAAGTGAGCGGCGCGGCCGCGGCGACGGTGCTGGGACGCATTCACGGGGCGGCAGCGCGCGGCGGGAAACTGATGCCGGCCAAGATCATTTCGCTTGGCGTCGACGGGCTGAGACCGCTTGGGGTGTCGCGACAGAAGGCGTCGTATCTGCTCGACCTGAGTGAGCGAACGCTGGCGCGGCAACTTCCGTTCGCGAAGTTGGCGGCGATGAGCGATTCCGAGGTGATCGAACATCTGACCGCGGTGAAAGGCGTTGGCGTTTGGACGGCGCAGATGTTTCTGATGTTCGCGCTGCAACGGCCCGATGTGTTGCCCGTGGGCGACCTCGGCGTGCGGAATGCGATTTGGAAGGCGTATCAACTGGACGCTCCGCCGACGCCCGCCGAGATTGAGACGCGCGGGGCGGCGTGGCGGCCTTATGCGTCGGTGGCAAGTTGGTATTTGTGGCGGAGTTTGGACGGGCCGGCGGAGATTTAGCCGCTACGCCGCACAAGTTCCCGCACCAGTTCGGCGCGGAATTTGCCGATGGCGTGGGACCAGCCGCGTTCGGTGAGGAGTTGATGCTCTGGGTTTGGCTTGTAGGTTCCGGCGACAATTGCGCCGCCTGCCACTTGGAACCAGCCGATGATGTCTTCGCTGGCAACTTCTTCGCCTTCCGGGGCGCGGTCGTCGATGTAGACGACCCGGCCGGCGCCGGTTTCGCGCGCTACTTCCCGCATTTCTCTCGGGGCGAAGTGCTCGATCGCTTCGTGCAGGAACTCGCGGAAGACGCCGTTTGGCCGTGTCACTCCATCCTCGCCAATCAGCGCGACCACGGCTTGCGGCGGCAGTCCGCTGAGAGCGCTCGTCTCTTCCTTCGTAAGGAATGTCAGTACCTGTTCGACGCTTTCGCCGCGCCGGATTTCGAGCATGTTGAGCACGTCTCATCGTAGCTTGATATTCTCGTTTCGTGAAGATTTTGTTCCTGTTGTTCGCCGTGCCGCTGCTGGCGGCGGACTACACCATCGCCGACGCGCAGAAGTTCTTGAGAACTTACTGCCATTCCTGCCATCAGGGCGCGAAGCCCTCGGGCGGATTCAACGTCGCCAAGTTGAACACCATGCAGACGCTGCTGGATGATCCGCGCCGCTGGGGCCGCATGTTGACGCGCGTGCGCGAACATCAAATGCCACCGCTGAAGATGACGCAGCCGTCGCTCGACGCGCGAGAGGCGTTTTCGAATTTTGTCGACCACAATATGAAGACCGCGGCGTGCGCCGACGGCATCGCACCACGACAGCCGCTGCTACGCCGGTTGAACCGCAATGAATACTCGGCCACGATCCGGGATTTGCTGAACGTTCCGATCGCCGCGGGCCACGCC
>VFZQ01001017.1 GCA_016871135.1 Acidobacteriota bacterium
GGTCTAGCCACTAACGCCTCCAATGCCTACCGGTTCTATCGCAGCCATTACGAGAAGTTGTTCATGGATGAAAACGTTCCAGCCGGCAGCGCCATCGTGACGATGCAGTTCACGCTGCCCGCGCCAGGCGGACTGCTTTTTTCAACGTTCGTGGCTAGACACGGAATGCGGGTCGATAAATGGTTCGCTTCCGGTGGTCCGTTCTACTACAGGGCTGCAACGGCTGCTCTTGTGCTGGAAGGCAGACTGCTCGGCTTGCCATTGCCGATGCCGGACTATCTGCCTCAAAACGACTACCGCCCCGCTGCGCGTTGGATAGCCGAAGCAAAACGCCAGGGTCGTTCCACGTTCCTTCGCGGAAATGCCAGTGCGTGCACGCGTGTCGCCGCTGCGGCGCGGGACGGGGGACTGGATATCGCCGGTACGGTTTGCGAAGTTTCGGGAGAGGCGATCACCCCTGGCAAGCGCGAAGTCTATAAGGCCGTCGGAATGCGCGCCTATCCGCGCTACGTGGCTACCGAGGTCGGAACGCTTGGCGGAGGGTGTCCTCATCTCGACGGCAACTCTGTGCATATCTATTCCGATTCGGTAGCGGCAATCTCGCATCGTCGGCCCGCGCCGCTTCTTGATACCGAGGTGGATTCCCTGCTATTGACATCTACCAATCCGCTCGCTTCCCGTGTGTACATAAATCTGGAGGTCGATGACTGTGGTGAGATCGGAACTGCCGATTGCGGCTGCCTGCATTCGCAGCTCGGTTACACTCGCGTGATTCGCGACGTGCACAGTTTCGGAAAATTGACGGGACATTCGACGACACTGGTGGGCACCGATGTCGTTCGGCTGCTGGAATCACGGCTTCCCTCGAAATTTGGCGGTGCTCCGGGCGACTATCAACTTGTGGAGCGGCAGGGAGAAGCGCAGGTCGAAATGAAATTGCGAATCAGTCCGCGCGCTGGGGTTGCTGATATCGCTGCGGTCCGTGCCTATTTTCTCGACGAAGTGCGTTCGGTGTTCGGCGGCGCCCTTTCTCGCCGCGAATGGGAACATTCGGGAAACTTCGAAGTAGTTGTTGCCGAGCCGCTGCGCACCCGGACAGGCAAGGTGTTGTCGCTCGATTTGGCGGGACTTCGAGGACGCGATGAAGCGTAGAGAATGGCTTGGGCTTGCGGCACTGTCCGGATGCGGAAGGAAGAGTTCGAGTAAGATCCGCGTCTCGGTCGGCGATCGAATCACCATGGCGCCCATTTACTTGGCCCGCGAGCGCGGTTATTTTCGCGACGCCGGCCTCGATGTTGAATTCACCGTTAGCAACAGCAGTCGAGATGCGTTGACGCTTCTTGCGGGCGGCGAATTCGACGTGGCCTTGTTTTCCATGACGCCCGCCACGCCTAACGCCATCGCGCGAGGTGCCCGCATTCGTGTCGTCGCGGGAAGGGAAACATTGACGCCGGGTTGCTCCGATAATGGCGCGCTGCACTACCGCCAAGCCCGATATCCGAGCGGGCCCGACGACGCTTCGGCATGGCCCGGCAGCCGCATTGCGACCTCGGGTGACGGACTCAATAATCTCTTCTATGTCGATGAAGTGATGGCGGGCCTTGGAGTCGATAGGCGCAAGGTCGAGATCGAAAAGCTGGGCTACGAAGAGGCCTTGGCGGCCCTTGCCGGCGGACACATCGACATGAGCATCGGCGGCGGCCGGCCGACATTCCTGGCCGGCGGCTTGCCGAAGGGTGTCAAGCGCAGCGACATCGTCGAACGTACCGTCGGCGAGTATCAATACAGCCACGTTCTGTTTGGACGCGGCCTGTTGGACGCTCCCGTCGAGCGCGGTTCGGCCTTCCTCAAAGCTTACCTGCGAGGAGCGGCCGGTTGGGTCGCGGGGGATACGCCCAGATTCATCGACGACTTCGCGCGTGAC
>VFZQ01001018.1 GCA_016871135.1 Acidobacteriota bacterium
TCGGGCGTGTGAGGAAGAGCGAGCCTTTTTGATTAAGGAGGAGCGGCTCGATGGCCGGCACCGGGCCGGATGCATTGCCGTAGGTCACCATCATGCCGCGCGGGCGCAAGCAGTTGAGCGAGCCTTCGAAGGTCGCCGCGCCGACCGAGTCGTAGACGACATCGACGCCCTTGCCTTCGGTGAGCTTACGCGTCTCAGCCACCCAGTCCTGCGAGTTATAGAGGATCACTTCGTCGGCGCCCGCATCTCGCGCCAGTTCGGCCTTCGACTCGGAGCCGACGGTCGCTATCACGCGCGCGCCGCGCTTCTTGGCTAACTGGACAACCATCTGCCCCGCCCCGCCGGCGGCGGCGTGCACGAGGCACGCTTGGCCCTGTTGGAGCGGAAAGGTCGAATGGGTCAGATAGTGCGCGGTCATGCCTTGCAACATTACCGCCGCGGCACGATCGAGCGTCAACTTTTCCGGCACCTTCACCAACTGCCAAGCGGGCACGACGGCGTACTGCGCGTAGGATCCGCGCTGCATGGCGTAGGCGACGCGATCGCCCGGCGCGACTTCAGTGACGCCTTCGCCGATCGCCTCGACGACACCCGAGGCTTCCATGCCGGGCGTAAATGGGAGATCGGCCCTATAGAGTCCGATGCGGAAGTAGATATCGATGAAGTTGACGCCGGAGACGCTGACACGGACTAGCGCCTGGCCAGGTCCGGGCATCGGAACCGGAACGTCTTCGAGGAGGAGTTTTTCGGGTCCGCCGGTTTCGCGGACAAGGATCGCTTTCATGCTCTTGCCTTTCGTTTTGCGTGCACAATGCCGGCGAAAGCCAGCAGGTAAATCAGACTGACTGGAAACAGTAGGATACGCCCAATCGTCATCACGGCACCGGCGCCGGCGAGTCCCATGCGGAACAACGCGAAGTGAACCAGGGTACCGAAATTGGCGCGGTCGAACCAGAAGTAGTCGCCGTTTTCATTGAGGATGAAGAGCTTGCCCCTCAGGCGCAGGGCGAGCATCCACTTCCATTTGGTCATGATCGGCTCGTCGGAACAGATGAAGCCGGTAATTGAATGATCGCGGGCTTTCAGGTCGCGGACGACCTGCTCGCGGCTGTTGTATTCGGTGATGCGGAAGACCTTGCCGCGATCGGCGAGGAAGGCCTTCGGCGTGCCGGCGTAACAAGTGACAAGATCGACTTGCATCGACTCGCCATAAATCTCGTAGAGGCCAGGCAACAGGTCTTCGAGCAGTTGCCGTGAACCGCTTTCGATCAGCACCACGCGGTCAAACGGCGGAATTCGGTTGGAGAGGAAGAAACGCATCGGCTCGCGGGTACGCCTACTATAGTAATGCTATGAGAGTTTTTGCCGCACTCATTCCATTCGTACTGATCGCCGGCGCGCAGCCGCCGTCCGAGGAAGCGCGGGCCTACGTCAAGGAGATGGGCAAAGGAGAAGGAACGCTCCAGGCGGGGGATGTGGCTCCGGACTTCACGCTGCGGAAGTCGAAGTCGGAAGAATCGGTCACGTTGTCGGCGCTGCGCGGCGTGCGCCCGGTGGCGCTCCTGTTCGGCCGCTATACTTGACCGCCGTTCCGGTCCCAGGTTGGGGCCTTGAACGAGATGGCCGAGAGGTTTAAGGGCCAGGTCGAGTTCCTGCTCGTCTATGTGCGCGAGGCGCATCCGACCGATGGCTGGCAGGTACCGCGGAACAAGAAGGAGAACGTGCTGCTGGAGAGCGCTAAGACCTACGAACAGAAGGAAGAACATGCGACCTCGTGCGCCCGGAACCTCGGAATTACGTTCACGACTCTGGTGGATGGAATGGACAATGCGACGGAGAAGGCGTACACGGCGTGGCCGGACCGCTTCTACATCGTCGACAAAGAAGGGAAGATAGTCGTAAAGGGCCGGCCCGGGCCGGCGG
>VFZQ01001019.1 GCA_016871135.1 Acidobacteriota bacterium
TCTGTCGTTCCGATTTGCCGAGCCCCGTCAGCTTCAACGGCAGCTCGACATTCTCATGCGCCGTCAACACGGGAATTAAGTTGAACGACTGAAACACAAACCCAATATGCGCATTCCGCCACCGCGCGATCGCGCTATCGGACAACGCGCTCAAGTTCTCCCCCAACACATCGATCTCGCCCGACGTCGCCTTATCCATCGCCGCGATCAAATGCAGCAGCGTCGATTTCCCCGACCCCGACGGCCCCATCAACGCCACGAACTCCCCGCGATGAATCTCAATCGACGCGTCCTTCAACGCCACAACCCGCTCGGCGTCGCGGACAAATTCCTTATTCAGCTTATTGGTGCGGATGACGACATCGCTCATTGTGTTTTCCTCTGGACGGAAGCGCCGTCCTTTAACTCTTCCGGCGGATTCAGAATGATATCTTCGCCGCCGTTTAACCCGCTGTCGATACGAAGCCCTTGTTGCGTCGCCCCGCTCGACTTCACCTCGCGCCGGATCGCGCGCCCGTTCACCACCGCAAATACCGCGCCGTTGCGTGCAGCCCCCGGCGGAATGTAAAGATATCCGCGCGACTCCGGCGCCGCGCCGGCCGCCGGCGCATCGCTGACAAACGAAACCGTCGCATTCATCTCCGGCCGCAACGCCTCGTCCGGATTCAAAATCTTCACCTTCACCTGCACGGTGGCCTTTTGGCGATTGGCCTCCGGCGAGATTTCGTAGATCTGACCGCGCCACTGCTTGTCCGGGTACGCATCAACCGCAATCGACGCCCGCTGCCTCGGCCCAATCTTATTGAAGTCGTTCTGGCTGATATCCAATTCGACCTGCAAATCGTTCAAGTCCGCGAGCGATACGACATATCCCTTCGCGCCGCGCTCGCCGACAAAACTCGTCGTCACAAACTCGCCGCGCTCCACCACCCGTTCAAGAATTGTGCCTGTTACCGGCGCCTTGATTACCGTGTTGGCCAGCTGCGTTTCATTGAACGCCACCACACCGCGGACCTGCTCCACCTGCCCTTTCACCGAGTTGATCTGCTCGATCCGCGGCCCGGCCTTCACCAACTCATACGTCTTTCGCAACGAGTTCCCGCGCGCCTGCGCCTGCTTCAACCGCGCGTCGGCGTCGTCGAGCTGCGACTGCGCCGCCACCCCATCGGCCGCCAACTTCCGCGTGCGCTCCCGCTGCACCTGGGCATTTCCCAGATCGGCTTCGGCTTGCTGTAAGTTCGCCTGTGCCACCGCGATCTCCTCCGGCCTTGACCCATTCTGCAACTCCGCCAACCGCGCCTCTAAACTCTGCAACTGCCCCTTGGCCTGCTGCAACTGCGCCCGGTACTCATCGTCCTCCAGGCGGACGATCACCTGGCCTTCCTTGACATGATGCCCCTTGTCGACGCCAATCCAGGCGACCTTGCCCACTACCTTCGACGCCAGCTGAATCTTGTGCGCCGCGATAATGTAGCCGGTCGCGTTGAGCACGACCGTCCCCGCCTGCGCCTGCGGTTTTGACGCTGTCACGCGATAAGTCGAAACCTCCAGCGGCGCATTGGCTTTCTTGTAGAACGTCGCCGCCGCGCCTGCGATCAGAAACAACACGATGCCAATCACGATCCACCGCATGGCCCACTTCGACGGGCCTTCCTTCACCCGTTTCGAGCGGTCGATTTTCAAACTCTTCAGTTCTGCGTCCATATCAGGAATCCCGCAACGCCGTAAGGATCTCTTTGCGAGCCGCCGAGCTGGCCGGCAACAATCCGCCAATCGCGCCCATGAACAACGCGAAGCCCATGCCAAACGCCGCGATCCCCGGTGTGATCCGCAACTCAAACCCAATCTCGGCGAACGTCAGATTGCTGCCAATCCCAGTCGCCACGCCATTTAGCGGCAGCACCAGGATAATGCCTATCAGCC
>VFZQ01001020.1 GCA_016871135.1 Acidobacteriota bacterium
AAAGCCAGTCTACGCTAATCCCCCCCTCGATAAATGAAAAAGGCACTGATAACGGGTGTAACCGGACAGGACGGGTCCTACCTCGCCGAGTTCCTGCTACACAAAGGATACGAAGTTCACGGCATTAAGCGGCGTTCAAGCAGCTTTAACACGGGCCGGATCGATGGCATCTACACCGACCTCCATGAACACAACAAACGCTTTTTCCTGCACTTTGGAGATCTATCCGATACCAGTAGTCTTTGGACGCTCCTCTACGACATCCGGCCCGACGAAGTTTACAACCTCGCCGCGCAGAGCCATGTGCGAGTAAGCTTCGATATCCCCGAAAGCACCGGCGACATTACCGGCATGGGCGCGCTTCGGTTGCTGGAAGGGCTACGAAAGACGGGCGTGAAGACCAAGTTTTATCAAGCCTCGTCGAGCGAGATGTTCGGTTCGACGCCGCCGCCGCAAAGCGAGTCCACCTTGTTTCATCCCCGCAGTCCGTATGCCTGCGCGAAACTGTTCGCGCACAACTGCACTGTGAACTATCGCGAGAGCTACGGGATGTTCACCGCGAGCGGAATCCTCTTCAATCATGAATCGCCGCGGCGCGGCGAGACCTTTGTCACGCGCAAGATCGCGCGCGCGGTGGCGATGATCAAGAATAATTTGCAGGACAAGTTGTATCTGGGCAATCTCGACGCGACGCGCGATTGGGGCTACGCCAAGGAATACGTTGAGGCGATGTGGCTCATGTTGCAGCAGGAGTCGCCCGACGATTTCGTGATCGGCACCGGCGAGACCTACAGCGTGCGGCAATTTGTCGAAGAATCGTTTGGCTACCTCAACCTCGAATGGAAGAAGTACGTCGACTTCGATGCGCGCTACAACCGCCCGGCTGAAGTCGATGCGTTGCGCGCCGATCCGTCGAAGGCGCGGAAGCAACTCGGCTGGCAGCACCAAGTCGGCTTCAAGGAGCTTGTGCAGTTGATGGTCGACGCCGAACTGGACGCGATCGAGAAACAGCGAAGCGGACTCGTGCAGACCGCGGCGGTGAATGTCTAACGGCATGCTGGACTTGACAAAAAACGGATTGTGGTCACCGGCGGGGCCGGGTTCCTCGGCTCGTTCGTCGTGGACCATCTGCGCGCGAAGGGATGCGAAAACGTCTTTGTTCCGCGAAGCAGCCAGTACGATCTGACGCAGGCCGGCGGCGTGAATGCGATGTTCGACGCGTTTCGGCCGGAAGTGATTTTTCACTTGGCGGCGGTGGTGGGCGGCATCGGCGCGAACCGGGAAAATCCGGGCTCGTTCTTTTATAAGAACGCGATCATGGGGTTGCATCTGATCGAGACGACGCGCGTGCGCGGCGTCGAGAAAACGGTGGTCGCGGGCTCGATCTGTTCCTATCCGAAGTTCACGCCGGTGCCATTCCGCGAGGACGATTTGTGGAACGGATATCCGGAAGAAACGAATGCGCCGTACGGTATTGCCAAGAAATCGTTGCTGGTGATGTGCCAGTCCTACCGGCAGCAGTACGGGATGAACGCGGTCTTTCTGATGCCGGTGAACTTGTACGGTCCGCGCGACAACTTCGATTTGCAGTCCTCGCACGTCATTCCGGCGTTGGTGCGCAAGGCGCTTGAGGCGCGCGATAGCGGTGCGAAGGAACTGGTTTGTTGGGGCGACGGTTCGCCGACCCGGGAGTTCCTCTATGTCGAAGACGCGGCGCGCGGTTTGATTGCCGGCGCGGAGTCGTATGACGGCGCCGATCCGGTGAACCTTGGCAGCGGATTCGAGATTTCGATCAAGGACGTTGTCGAACTGGTCGTCGAGCTGTGCGGTTACAAGGGAACGATCCGCTGGGACGTGGCGCAACCGAACGGCCAGCCGCGGCGCATGCTGGAGACTTCACGCGCCGAGAAGTTGTTTGGC
>VFZQ01001021.1 GCA_016871135.1 Acidobacteriota bacterium
AGGGTAGGTCTGCACTACACGCGCCGCCGCTAACTCGCTATTGCAAGCATTCGGGTTAGCCCGCTTTGCCTGCCACATTTCGCTCTTTTTGCCCATTAGCTGCGAAGGTTGGGCTAACGCCCCTCGGTGGCTGCGCGGAGGCGCTAGTCCGTACATGAATCCCAAGTTGCGGCAAGGCCTCGAAGCCACCGTCGATACCGAAATGCCCGGTCACATCACCGAGATTTTCACCGACGCGGCAATCGAGGTGATCAAGAACGCGCGCCAGCCGTATCTGTTATGGCTGACCTACAATGCGCCGCACACACCGTGGTCGGTCAGTGAGAAGTACCGGGCCGAAAAGTCCGCTTCCGCTCCGCCCGCGCATAAGGGCGCGCGGGCGTACGATTGGGCGACTTACTATGGCGTGATTCGTGAGCTGGACGCCAACATCGGCCGCGTGATCGATGCGGTGGATTGGGACAACACGCTGATTGTCTTCATCGGCGACAACGGCTTTTTGGCCGGCAGCAAGGGCCTCAACGGCAAGGTGTATCCGTGGGACGACTCGGTGCGGATTCCGTTCATCGTGGCCGGCGGGCCGGTGTCGAAACCGGGAAAGAGCGACGCTCCGGTGGCATCTATCGACGTGCCCGCGACGCTGCTCGATGTGGCCGGCGTGAAGCCTGCGCACAAGCTTGCAGGCGTTTCGATGAAGCCGCTATTCAGCGGAGGCAAGTTTGCGCGTGACGCGGCGTATTGCGTCTGGAATGATGGCCGGCCCGAGGGGCTGGCCGTACGAACCGCGGTCGAACCGTATCGTTTGGTGCGCACGGCAACGCACAAATTTATCGTGTGGGAGTCGAAGAAAACGGCGCTCTACGATCTGCGCGACGATCCCCACGAAGAGAAGAATCTCGTGGACGACCCGGCTCGGAAAAAGGTGTTGGCACAAATGAAAGACCGGATCCGCGCGCGTATGAAAGCGACGGCGGATCGGGCAATTGCCTGGCTGGGCTGATTAGGCGCGCAGGAATTTGTTGAAAAACGCGATTGTGTCGCGAAACGCCTCGCAAGCAGGCTCGGCACGGTAAGCGTTGCTCGTGTCGTTGGCGAATCCGTGCCCGGTGCCCTCGTACACACGCATTCCGAACTTCTTCTGGCGGGCGATCAACTCCCCGAGGATCGCGCCGGTTGGGTTCGTGATGCGAGCGTCGTTTTCCGCCGCGATAATCAATAGCGGCGTTCGAATATTCGGGATCTGCGCAACCGGAGGCGGCGAACCATAAAAGGGAACTGCCGCCGCGAATTCCGGAAAGTTGACGACCATATCCCAAACGTTGTTGCCTCCCGCGCAAAAGCCGACCAGTCCAATCCGATCATGGTGGACGAAAGGCGTGAATTTGAGATAGTCGAGCGTTGAGATCAGATCGGCGCGGCGGCCTTCATTGGTCGTTCGCCCATATGCCGCGGATCGATCGGTGGCGTTGGGCATGGTGTGCGCGCCTCCAAAACGTGAGATCAGGTCGACCGCGACCGCGGCGAAACCCGCGTGCGCGAATCGGCGGCTAACGTCTTTGTGATGTTCGAGCAGCCCTTGATTTTCATGAATGATGATCACGCCCGGCACCTTGCCATCCAGATTTCGCGGATAGGCAAAGTGGGCGAAGATCTTGCTCGCCTCGCCGTTGAACTCGACATCGCGTGCCACGATATCGGGCGCGTCGAGCGGAACTCGCACATCGGCCGGGCAAGCCGCGGGAGTTTGTGCCAAAATTTGCGAGTATCCGCTCAAAGCGGCTGTCGCGGCCGCCGAGGAGCCGAGCGTCTTGGTGAGTCGGGAAAACAGTTCCCGCCGTTTGAACGCGCCGTCCACGTACAAATGCACTAGCTCATGTACGGGATCTTCATTCTCCTGCTTGTTGTTGGTGTACAT
>VFZQ01001022.1 GCA_016871135.1 Acidobacteriota bacterium
CAGACGCTTGACCGCCGCGAGCTTGAACTCGCGGTTGAACTTTCTTCGTGACACGGACATGACTCAAATTCTCCTTTGGGAATTTTTGTGTGTCTAGACTCGTGTCTCAGATTTGGGGACAACTCCAATTCAGCTCTGGAGTGCCAAGCTGAAGCATAGCTCCGCTCTCAGACCGCGACTCGCTCCTTGGCCACAAGTAACCGACGTTTCACATCCAACGCCCTGGCGGGAGGATCGCGCCGACCATGTTGGAAGCACCCTCTGGAAGGACTCCCAACTTGTATTGGAGGGACAGGCGGACTCGTTTCGCAAGATACGTGGGGTTGTGCTCAACGGACAGTCTCCCCTCAAGCCGCGCGGACACGATGCGCATGATTACGCGGTCCATCGAATGGAGGCAGCGGCGGACAACACTATCGACGCTGCCTCGACCGAAGTAATTTCAAAGCTGGACCAGGAAGTTCAGGCGATAGGTTGATTTTAATCGTCAAGCAATTCTTGCCAACTGCTCTGACGGGTACCGGCGGCGCGAAGAGGCAAGCCATTTGCCCGTCCCGGTGGGGAGTCCTGGAGTCCGCGTGGAGTCCAAACGTCCAAACGTCGCCGCGTGGCGTCCACTGGCGTCCAAACCCCGCGCCGCTAAGTCCTTTGTTTTCTCGTAATATCTCTGTAAGTGATTGATCTGGCCTAAATGGCATGGAAGAGGTCAAGGGTTCGAATCCCTTCAGGTCCACCAAAATACCTCCTTGGTTCCGCGTGATACGATTTCGACTTCGTGCCTGCGCCATCCACGCTGCTCTGTCTCGGTGAAATTGTCTGGGACATCTACCCCGACAAACGCCTCCTGGGCGGTGCGCCTTTTAACCTTGCCGCGCATGCGGCCCGTTTGGGTTTCGACGCGCGGTTGATTAGCGCAGTCGGAGAGGATGCGCTTGGCCGCGAGGCGTTGAAGAACGCAAGAGACCTCGGGGTCGACACCTCACTCACCCGCATTCACGAATCGTTGCCAACCGGCGTTGTCGATGTCACTCTCGACGGTCGCGCGCAGCCCACGTTCCATCTGCGCCGCCCCTCGGCGTGGGAAGAGCCGCGGGTCGAAGCCGTGCCGAAAGCGGACTGGCTCGTTTGCGGAACCCTGCAACAAACCTGCCCGCAAGCTCGCGCCACGCGACTCCAGCTACTGGGCATCCCGCTTTTCTACGACATCAACCTTCGCCCCGGTTTTGAAGACCGCGACACGGTTGAAGAACTGCTCTCGGAAGCTACCGTCGTCAAATGCAATGAGGCCGAACTGGCATGGCTCGGCGAAGACGAAGCGTCGCTGCTGCGCCGCCACAATATCGCCGCGGTCTGCGTCACGCTGGGCGCGCGCGGATGCCGCATCCACGCCAACGGCGAAGCCATCGCGGTCGAAGCGCCGACGATCGAAGCTGTCGACACTGTCGGCGCGGGAGACGCCTGGTCGGCCGCCGCGCTCTATGGATTCGCGCAACAGTGGCCGCTCGACCGCACGGCGCGTTTCGCCAACCAACTCGGCGCGATCGTCGCCAGCCGCGCCGGTGCGATTCCCGGCTGGTCTCTCGACGAACTCGAAGGATCCGGTATTCGGCTCCCGAAATCGATGTAATTCTTGTCGTGCACGCTTTTACCCTCCTAGAAATCGGTATCGAAGATCGCGTCGGCGTCTTCCTGACTGACTAACTGCTGGTGGCCGGCAACGAATTCGCAGAGATATTCGCGGCTGAAGACGGTCTGGCCCATGGCGACTCGTTCGCGGGCGAGGAATTTGACGGTGATGCGTGGGCAGTCGTCGGCCGTTGCCTTGACGATTTTCCATTCTTCCGGGCGGTTGAGCCAGGTTTTGTAGAAGAAGCCGCGTTGCGGGCCTGCGGTGCTCATGATCCAGAGCG
>VFZQ01001023.1 GCA_016871135.1 Acidobacteriota bacterium
CTCGTACGACTAGACTTAAGTATGTCTCCAGCACATAGCGTATCCTTCGTCGAGATCGGCTCCTGCGACGCGGCCACGAGCGGCGCGTTCCTTATGCAACTCTTGCGTTGGCCGTTTCATCCAATGAGCAACGGCGGAGATGGTTGGTTTCAGACTCCAACGATGAAAGTTGGGTTGCACGGCAACGACCCGACGCCAGGCTTCACGGTCTTTTTCGGAGTGGAGAACCTTGACGAATCGATGGGGGAAGTCGTTCGGCTCGGCGGAACCGCTGGGGCACCGACCGACGAGCCGGGGTTTGGGCGATTTTGCATGTGCATCGACCCATCCGGACTGAAGTTCGGACTGCATCAGCGGCCGGCGAACGATTGAGTTGCCAGCTTCGGCGCGGCTCTTTAATCCTTGTCGATTAGGCCCAAGTTAATCGCTCGAATAATTCGCTGGCCAACGCGGCTCACGTGCGCGCCGAGTACGAACAGCGCAAAGATTATGATGGTGTAGCTTCCCACGAAGCCTATTAACAGTAAGAGATGGAGTTTGTCTTTGAAGTTCATGAGGAGCATCATCGTGACGAGCATGAGGCTCTCGGCGACAAATGCGGCGTAGAAAGCGATCTTGTAGTTTCTTTCGGCGCGTTCCATTTCCTTGAAGGTGTCTTGCACGGAGTTCTTGTTCATTCGATTTCCTTTTCTCGCAGGCCCCGTAGTTGTGCCCGCAGTTTCTGGATGCCGAAGGACAGCCGCGATTTGGCGGTGCCCACCGGAATGTTGAGTTGTTCGGCGGCTTCTTCGATCGTCAGGTCCTCGAGATAGTGCAACGTCAAGACGGCCCGGGAGGCGGGAGGGAGGCCTGACACGCTATCGAGGAGTTCGGGGCCCTTTGCCGCCTCATTGCGCGGCGATGCGCGCTCGCGCAATTGCGCCCACTCCGATTCGTCAAGCTGCACGTCTCCCCGGCGCGACCGTTTTGTCGCAACGCGGAGCGCTTCGCGGCTGGCGATGCGGTGGACCCAGCCGTTCAAATACGCCGGTTCCTTCAACCACTGTAGTTTTCGCCAGACGATTAGAAGCGACTCTTGCATCGCGTCTTCGACATCGCCCGATTCGTGAACGATCATTCGGACGCAACGAGAGATTCGCGGCGTCAGGGCTTGCAACAACTGTTGTAACGCGTCGATGTCGCCCAGTTGGGCCATGAGGACGAGTAGTTCTTCGTTTCGACGGCTGCCGGTCATTGCATCATCCTGATTGTATAGAGGCGAACCACCGGGGAAAGTGTTCGGGCGGTTGATACAATCGGCGAATGATTCTACGTGCCCTGCTGTTGCTCCCGATTGCGGCCGGCGTTTTGGCCGGCCAACAAGCATTCGGCGAGTCCGACAAGATCGCGATCGAGAAGATGTATAGCCGTTATGTCACGGCGTTCATCAAGCAGGACTACACGGCTTTGCGCGACAGCGTTCAGGCGCCGTTTGTCGTGTCGGCGGGAGGTGCGTTGCAGTCGCTTGGTTCCGTCGACGCCGTCGAGGATCATTATCGAAAGCAGCGCGGAGCGTTGGAGAAGCGAGGCTACAATGACGCCAAGATTACGGCGATGCGGATTACAGCGCTTACTCCCGACAGCGCTCTGATCAACGCGTCCTATCGGCGTTTCAAGAAGGACGGCTCGGTTCTGGAAGAGGGCGCGGCCGTTTACCCTGTTTGCAGGTCGTCGGGCGCGTGGAAACTCTGCGGCGTAATGGGGCAGGATCCGCGGCACTTCGGAAAAATGTATTGAATTTAGTTGACTGGTTTTTTTCGCCGTCCTCGCTCTTATTGAGTCCCGCATAATATAGAGACGACTTTCAAGCGTCCGGTGTAAACTGGGATATGGGCAACCCTGCAGGCGTGCGTCGTGATTTCGATTCGCTC
>VFZQ01001024.1 GCA_016871135.1 Acidobacteriota bacterium
GCGTCCGGACGCGCGCGCCGCCCACAAGTTCGATCTCGCGAAAGTCCCCTATGCCTGCGGCCGGGCCTTCGGATTCGACCAGCAGTCCGATCATCTCGGTGACCACGCCCGTGCAGCGGAGCGTCGCCATGCGGTCCAGGTCGCGGATGTAGAGGTCGGACGAGAATCGTTCGGTCATTGTTTTCTCCCCGGCGTCGTGCGGTCGGCGAAACCGTTCTCGATTTCGGCCAGCTGCGCTTGAATCCCGGCCTCGACGGTTCCACGCTTGGTTTCGATTCGGATCTCTCCGCGCGCGATGGCAGGGTCACCGGAGATCGACACCGTTGCCGGCAATTCCATTTCCTCGATGCGCGTCTTCAGGGTGTCCGCGTCGGACGGATGCAGGCGAACCTGCAACAGCTCCGCTTGATTGATCGACTCGATCGCGGCCTTGAGAACGCCGAGCAGTGCGAACGGGTCCACGCTGACTTCCCTGCGGAGGATCTTCTTGGCGACAGCCATCGACAGCTTCAATAATTCGGGCTCGGCCTCGCGCCGAAACCGGGAGCGAAACGTGGCCAGGTCTGCTATGGTTTGGCCAAGGCGCTCGATCAGCGACTTCCACTGCAGCGCCGATTCCGCCGAGCCCTCCGAGATCCCCTGTGCCAGTCCCTGTTTGTATCCGTCCGCGTGGCCGGAGTCGTACTTCTTGGGCAGTTCCGATTCCAGTTCGTGAATTCGGCGTTCGAGGACCTGGATCCGCTGTAGCGCGGCGTCCATGTCCGGCTCCGCAGCCGCGCCCATTGCCCTTCCGCCGGTCGCGGATTCGTCCGCCGTCGCCGCGTTGATCGCGGCGCCGAGCGCCATCGCCCAGTGGATGGGCCGGACCTCCTTCGTTCCATCCGTTGTCAGTACTCGCGAGGACATGGTTTACATCACGTACTGATCGCCGCCGCCGCCGCCGCCCCGCATGCTGATCGTACCTTCGTTTTCGAGCTGCCGGACAATGCTGATTATCTGTTGTTGCGCTCCTTCCACGTCTTTGATTTTGACCGGGCCCATTGTCTCCATTTCTTCCCGCAACATTTCGGCGCCGCGTTGCGACATGTTGCTCATGAAGTGGTTTCGCAGATTTTCACTCGTTCCTTTCAGGGCGAGAGTGAGCATCTTGCGATCGACACGGGAGAGGATCTCCTTGATCGCTCCGCTATCGACCGTCAGCAGGTCTTCGAAGACGAACATCAGATGCCGAACGGTTTCGACCAGATTTGGATCCTGCGATTCGATCGTGTCGAGAATCTCCTTGCTCGATCCGGTATCGAGCCGGTTAAAGAGTTCGGCGACGGCGTGGATGCCGCCGTACGACTCGCGGTTGAGCTCGCCGAGTGCTTTCAGCTTCTGGCCGATGATGGTCGCGATGCGGGCGATAATATCCGGCGAGATCTGGTCGAGGTTCGCCATACGGAGCGCCACATCGGCCCGTATTTCGGCCGGTAGCGACGACAGCAGCGCGGCGGCCTGCGACGGGTTCAAATGCGAGAGGATAAGGGCAATGGTCTGCGGATGTTCGCTATGAATGAACTTGGCGAGTTGTTGCGGATCGGCCTTTTGTAACGCATCGAAGTTGGCCGCGTCGGTGCCGATGGTCTTCATCAAGCGGTCGAGCAAGCTCCGGGCGTGATCCGCCCCGAACGCTTTGACGAGCATGTTTCGCGCGTAGTCGACACCTCCTTTGAGGACGTAGTCGTGGGCGACCGACATCTGGTAGAACTCGTCCAGAATCTCCTCGCTCACTTCGGTCGGGATGTGTTGCAGGCGTGCGATTTCGCGGCCGATGATGTGCACTTCGTCCTCGTCGAAGTGCTTCAGAACTTCGGCGCCCGCCTCCTGGCCGATCGTAACTAGTAAGATCGCGACTTTCTTCAG
>VFZQ01001025.1 GCA_016871135.1 Acidobacteriota bacterium
TACGCGTGCGGCAAGACCGATAAGCCGGTCGCCGCGTTGTTGAAGGACTTGAAGCAGCGCGGCCTGCTCGACTCCACGTTGATTGTGTGGGGCGGGGAGTTCGGTCGATTGCCGATTTCTCAGGGAAAAGGGGAGATCGCTGGACGCGATCATGGTCCGAACGGGTTCTCTTCCTGGCTCGCCGGCGGCGGAGTTAAGGGCGGCGTGACGTACGGCACGACGGACGACATCGGTTTCAAGGCGGCCGACAACAAAGTGAGCGTGCACGATTTCCACGCGACGATTTTGCATCAGCTTGGACTGAATCACCGCGATCTGGCGCTTGAACGGCATGGACTGAAAGAGCGATTGACCGATCAGTTCCCGGCGCGCGTCGTGCGGGAAATCCTGGCGTGAAGTGGCGGCTACCGTGATTGTGGTTTGGCGACTGGCCACAATTGCCTGGGCCGCATCGGAACGGCGGCATTCATGGACGGAACTCCGCTTTAGATTCGTGGCGACGGGCTGATTTTCCCGGTTCGGCATGGCGCGGAAATGTCGGATTTGATCTTGGCCTGTATTGTGCAGAGAGGCAAGACTCGGGCGTGCCCTGATTTGCCCGGAGTGACGGCGGCTACTTCGGCGTCCACGGGTTGTAGTCGCCGACGTGCCAAGTGTTGCCTTCGGGGTCTTCGCAGGCGAAGCCGCGGCCACCGTAGGGTTTGTCTTCGATGGCGACGATTATTTTGGCCTTCTTCTTCACTGCCCGCTTGTAGATGGCGTCGGGGTTATTGACGATCAGGTTGATACTGCCCTTGGCCGCGGGCATGTCTTTGCGAATGGACCCGAGCATGATCATGCCTTCGCCATTGAGCGTGAGTTCGGCGTGGTGGATCCAATTGCCGCGGCCGGCGTAGACGGCGTGGCGGTCGAAGCCGAAGACTTCGCAGAGCCAATCGATGGCCTTGCGTGCGTTCTTGAAGTGAAGACCGGGGATGGCGTTGCTGGGCATCAGAACGATATCCGCGCGCCGAGTTGAATGTTGCGAGGGCCGTTGCCTTGAGGGGCGTTGATGAAGCCGAAGGCAGGGTTGTTGAAGGCCGTCACGGGCGCTGCGAGCAGAGCGCGATTAAACGCATTCGACGCCGAGGCGCGGATTTCGAAGTTGTACTTCTCGCCCATCTTAAAGTCCTTGAGTAAGGCGAGGTCTTCGTTGACCGTCCTCGGAGTGCGGAGGTTGGCCATGCGGCGCGGGGTGTCGCCGAAGACCATGTTCGGCGGAAGGACGAATGCCGCCTTGTTGAGATAGGGCACGCTGAAGGCCTTTCCCTTGCTCGAATTCCACTCGGGATTAACGAGCGGAATCGCGCCGGTCGATACACCGGGCGCGAAGCTGCAACGCGCATTGTTGCCGGCGCCGAACAAGTTCTGGTTGCAGTTGATCACCATGGGTGTGCCGCTGACGTAGGTGTGAATTCCGGAAATCTTCCAGCCGCCGAGATACCTGTTGTTCTTGAGGAATGGGAGTTCGTAGACATAGCTGATGCGCAGGTTGTGCGGTGTGTCCTGGCTGGCCACCGCTTTGTCGAGCCGGCGGTTGTATTGGTTTTGCACGGCGCCGTCGGAGGCGCGGTTGGCGTCTTCGCCGTTGGAGCCGGAGATCAACTTCGCGAACGTGTAGGAGGCAAGCATGAAGAGGCCCTTCGAGAAGCGATGTTCGTAGCTGGCTTCGAGTGCATGAAAGGTCGAGTGCCCGTCGTTTTCTCCACCAGCGTTGCTGTTGATGCCGGCGTAGTGCGGGAAGGGGCGCAGCGCCTGTTGAAGCTGAAGATTCCGGGGGAAGCTGGCGTAGGGCAGCGTGAAGCCGGCGGCGATGACGGCGGGGTTCGTCAGCGCGGCGGAGACGGGAGTCGCGAGATTGTT
>VFZQ01001026.1 GCA_016871135.1 Acidobacteriota bacterium
CGGCGTGGTGGTCGCTGCTCGCGGCGTCCGACGCCGATGGTGGCTTCGAGGTGGCGCCCGCGGGCTGCCCGGCGTGGTCGGTCGACTAGCAGGCTGCAAGCAGGCTGCAAGCAGGCTGCAAGCAGGCTGCTAGCAGGCTGCTAGCAGGCTGCAAGCAGGCTGCTGAAATAGTCGGAGCGTCGCACCTACGTTTTCGCGGTCGTGGCGAATGCGTAGCGGTTGATTGCTGAGGTTGGACGATCGCTTCAGCGTGTCGGCCTCCGCGCGAACGGTGGGTGTGATGTACTCGCGCCATGCGCGGCAAAGTACCCCCCCAGCCTTCGATTTGGGCGATGGCGTCCGTAGACAGCATGGTCCCGGCGGACCATCCCGTCCGACGCCTCCGCCCGTTGGTTCAACGCGTCCTCGCGGACCTGAACGCGGACCTCGACGCCCTGTACGGGCCGATGGGGCGCCCGTCGATCCCGCCCGAGCGACTGCTCAAGAGCATGCTCTTGATGGCGCTGTTCTCCGTGCGGAGCGAGCGGCAGTTCTGCGAACAACTCGGGTACAACATGCTCTTCCGGTGGTTCTTGGACCTCGACCTCGGCGAGCCTGTGTTCGACGCCAGTACGTTTAGCAAGAACCGTCAGCGCCTGCTCGACGGTGACGTCGGCCGCAAGTTCTTCGAGGCGGTGTTGGGGCTCAGCGAGGCTCGGTCCCTCATGAGTTCGGACCACTTCTCGGTCGACGGTACGTTGATCGACGCGGCGGCGTCGACGAAGAGCTTTCGGCCAAAGGGTGAGAAGGAAGGCGACAGCAACGGATTCGCCGACTTCAAGGGAACAAAGCGCACGAACGAGACCCACGAGTCGAGGACCGACGCGGAGGCGCGCCTCTATCGGAAGGGGCGCGGCCGCGAGGCCAAGCTCTCCTTCATGGCCCACGTCCTGATGGAGAACCGGAGCGGGCTGGTCGCTGACTTCGAGCTCACCAGCGCAACGGGAACAGCGGAACGCGAGGCAGCGATACGTATGCTCAACCGCGAGCGCGAGCGGCGCCGGAAGCGAAACGGTAGGAAGAGGCAAAACAAGTCCGCCAAGGGACCCAAGGAACGAGGCCGAAGGCTCACGGTTGCGGCGGACAAGGCGTACGACACGCGAGACTTCGTACGCGCGTGTCGCGAGGCCGGCTGGACGCCCCACGTCGCCCAGAATCAGAACGCCCGTCGCCGGTCCGCAATCGACGGACGCACAACAGCACAGCCGGGATACGCGGCGAGCACAAAGGCCCGAATGCTGATCGAGAAGGTCTTCGGTTGGTCCAAGACGATCGGCGGGTTTCGCCGAACCCGCCTCAAAGGCACCGACCGAACCTGCGTCGCAGGGTTCATGGTAATGTCAGCCTTCAACCTAACACGTATCGAGAAGCTCACGCGGATCGCCGCGTAGCGAGAGCCGCGAAGCCACGGCGCCTTCAGGTCGACGACTGTCGGCGAACCCTCCAAGCAATGCGCCGGGACGCGTCAACAACCCATCTCCGCGACCGTTCAAGACGCGCCCGCCAACCAACTTCAGATCGAGTGGACCAAGCCTCTCGCAGGCGGTCCCAATCAAGATTGAATGACACAGAAACGCCGACTATTTCAGCAGCCTGCTAGAGCGCCAATCAACAAACCGGACCGAGCATGGCGAGCGAGGCCCGTGCGAGGGCGACGTGGCACGTTCAACGCAGTTGAACGCGCCGTTCGCGAGGAGGGAGCGTGCTGGAGCACGTGACCGAGGAGCGACGTTGTCCTCGCGCGGGACCCGCCGCCAGGCGACGGGAGGTTTGTTGATTGGCGCTCTAGCCAGGGTCCCCGTCGGGCTCGGGCATCGACCGCTCGTCGATGCCCCGCGACCCCCGGCTCAGCATCGCGACC
>VFZQ01001027.1 GCA_016871135.1 Acidobacteriota bacterium
CCGCAGCACGTCGCTGTGCGTGGAGGGCATCCGGACGATTTCGATGTCGCCAGCGCATTCGTGCACGGGCAACTCCGGCGCACCGAGACACAGCAGCGTCAGCGGTCCATGTGACTCCGCGAGCGCCGTCGTCATCGATCGAATATGGCTGGATGACCCCTTGGGCAGAGGATATCTGTCGAACGCGATATATACCGACCGGGCCGGAGACATCGCGAAAGAGTTTATCATCGTCATCGTGAACCTTTCTCGTCGCGCACTTGTTTCTTCCTTGTTACTTCCCATCGCCGCGCAAGGCCGCCGCCTGAGGATTGGCATTGTTGGCGGGCGCTTCGGCACATCCTTTCAGTTCCACGAGCACCCGAACGCCGTTGTCGAAGCGGTCTCCGATCTGCATGCCGATCGTCGCGAGCGCTTGATGAAAACGTACAATTGCGGCAAGGCCTACAACTCGCTCGACGAGCTATTGAAGGACGAGAATGTCGAAGCCGTCGGGCTCTTCACGCCCGCGCCGGATCATGTGCGTCACGCCTTGCGGTGTTTCGCCGCGGGCAAACACGTATTGTCGGCGGTGCCGGCGGCGACATCGCTCGAAGACTGCGCGCGGCTGAAAGACGCTGTGAAGCGGACGGGACTGACCTACATGATGGCCGAGACGAGCCACTATCAGCAGCTTACGATCTCGGCGCGAAAGTTCTATCAGGAGGGCGCTTTCGGTCATCTGTACGCGTGCGAGAGCGAGTATCATCACGCGGGTCTCGACTCGCTGTTCTTCGAAGGAAAAGAGCGCACGTGGCGCTATGGCTATCCGCCGATGTTGTATCCGACGCACTGCACGGCGCACTTGATCAGCGTGACCGGCGAGCGGCTGACAAGTGTGACGTGCATCGGTTGGGGCGACGGCGATCCGATCCTCAAGGACAACGTCTACAAGAATCCGTTCTGGAACGAGACGGCGTTGTTTCAAACGAACCGAGGCACGTCGTTCCGCGTGGCCGTGTGGTGGAAGGGCGCGCATCGCGGCACCGAGCGCGCGCAGTATTTCGGCGACAAGATGAGCTTCTTCTTCAATCACCCAAATGGCATGGGTCCGGCGATTGTGCGCTGGACGACGCTGAAGGAGAAGGACTCGGGCGGTTTCGATCGGCAGGGATCGGTGCTGGAAAAGTACGAAGAGAAAAAGTGGTGGTCGACCGGCATGTTGCCCGCGCCGCTGCGTCACAACAGCGGCCACGAAGGATCACACACGTTTATTACGCACGAGTTCGTCGACGCCGTGTTGAATCAGCGTAAGCCGTCGGTGGATGTGAATGAGGCGCTGGCGTACACCGCGCCCGGCATCGTCGCGCATCAATCGGCACTGCGGGGCGGGGTGCAGATGAAGGTGCCTTCCTTTGATTAAGATTGGCCAAAAAGCCCCGGAATTGAAGCTCACCGATTCGACCGGCGCGTCATTCCAGTTGTTGAGCTTCAAGGGGAAGACGGTTGTGTTGTACTTCTATCCGAAAGCGGACACGCCCGGCTGCACAACCGAATCTTGCGAGTTTCGCGATCATTCGGAGGCGTTCGCCGCGAAGGGTGCGGTGATCATCGGTATTTCGCCCGACACCGAAAGAGCGCAGACGAAATTTCAGAAGAGATTCGATCTACCGTTCACGCTGCTTGCCGATGCCGACCACACTGGCGCGGAAGCGTATGGCGTGTGGCGGGAGAAATCGATGTATGGGCGCACGTATATGGGTGTAGCGCGGACGACCTTCGTGATCGGGCCCGATGGCAAGATCGCGCACATCTTTGACAAGGTGAAACCAGCCGGCCACGCCGAGGAAGTGCTGGCGGTATTGTGACGTGGCGCGACGCACTGCGACCCGCATATCACCGGTTGTACCGGATG